>NZ_JAACGD010000062.1 GCF_022810445.1 Candidatus Cardinium sp. cBcalN2
GGGCAATCACCTATTAAAGCTGATTAGAAAAACAGCTTGTTTGAACCCGCGCAGCGGGTGAGTTCTGTTTTTACAGCTCTAACAGGTGATTGCTGCAACTTTTTACTGAGGGCTTGATTTTTTGGTTACTTTTTTATCAAAAAAAAAGTAACAATAAAGATTCATTTTTTACCAGTGTCATGAACAGATACAAACTGTATCTGTTCATGACATTGGTAAAATTTGCCTAGAACAGCCATAGTTTTGAACGAATCAAGCATAGCTCACCTTATCCTACATATTTAGTGCAACAACATTTAGGAATCACACAGATATAAGTTGTTTGCATTAATATATTCAATGACAGAATCGGGTACCAAATATCGTATACTCTCACGATTTTTAATGCAATGTCTTATGGCAGTAGAACTGATTCTATTCTTTATTTTCTCTTCAATTATTATTACATTCCTCTGGTATTTACGGAATATGTGAGATTTTGGACTGTTTTTTAAAGTATTAAAAGGGTCGAAACCCTCTCTAGTGATGACTACTAAACCATATTTACTAACAATCAGCTCAATGTCTTGATCGTTCCACAGATTGGGTACATGAAAAGAGCTAAAAAGGTCTGCACCACATAATAGCTTGAGCGTTGTGTTTACCTCATTCAATTTAGTACATTGATAATCAAGCACTTCAATAGTTCGGTGCCATTTGTGTTGTTTGGTCTCCCAGTCATCGACTCTAACCCAATGATTACGACCATAGAGTGGTGTAAGAGCCAGTCTAGCCATTTGACACCTATGCTCTCCACATGCTAATCGTTTAGGTTTCTGGTAACTATCATGAGTCGGAGATATGATACCACCCGTAACACAATGGCCACCCATTCTTTTGAAATAGTCTTTTGCCAATTCAAACATTCTTAGGTGCCATATTGTTATTGGATTAAATGAACCGCAACTTAATAATACTATTTTTTTTTCTCCACTCATTTTGGCCTCATGCGAAAAGGTTCGCTAGTTGTGTAGAAATTTCTGGTGCGTTTTTCGGTGCACTTCTGCCACACTAGGGAATATTTTTGATTAGCTTACGAAGCATACAATTGCTTTATGATTTTATAAAAAAAGATAAGCAAAAACTATAATCAACCTTAGTTTAAAAATAAAACATAATGCGTATTTTGCACAGTGCTAGATTTTTTGCATATTGCTTCATCAAGCAAAAAGTATAACCTAAACTCCTTCGGAGTATGCATTTGTATAAAACTAACAAAAATTATCTACTATTATTTTTCTTCTTATTCCTACAACCCATAGGAAATATGGCCCTAGGCCAATCTAAAGTCCGATTGGGTATATCAGATCGCGATGCACAGCTCCTATTGGCGCAATATGCAACTGCCCAAAAAGTCTACCAAGCAAAAAATTATGCCCAGGCAAGCGCCTTATTTGAGAGACTGATAAAAATGCACCATCCTTCTGCCCTTGCCCCCTATATTCATTTCTACTATGCACTAGCCACCTATCACAATGGAGCAACCAAAATCGCTAGAGACGCTTTTTTAGAGCTACAAGCAAAATTTCCAGACTGGAATAAACAAAATGAAACCCATTATTGGTCTGCCCAATGTAGCTTTGAAACTGGAAGTTTTGAACAAGCCCTCAACACGCTTGCGCTAATCAAAGATAAAAGTATGGCCGAGCCTATTCTGGAAATGAAAAAATATTTTCTTAAACAAATACAAGATGATACTGCTTTGCAAGAACTCGTTGAAAAATTTCCAAACGATTGTATCATCAAAAATATTTTACATAAAAAAGTAGCCAAGCAAGCATATTTTACACAAGATTTTGCTCGGTTAGATGCATTAAAACAACAATACCATTTTGCTGATTATACATACGATCCTTTAAAACAAGTAACCTCTAAGCATAAAACAGCCTATGATGTAGCTATCTTCCTGCCCTTTTTTGTAGAAGAGTTTGACTATGAGGCTTGTACAGATCAATTTGTTATTGAGTTATATCAGGGTATACAATTGGCCATAGAAAAACTGGCTGAAGAAGGTATCGTGATCAATCTTTTTGTATTTGATACTAAAAGAGATGCAAGCGTTACCAAGGCATTACTGGCTCAAGAGGGAATGCCCTATATGGATTTGATCATAGGCCCTCTTTATCCTGAAACGATTCCATTAGTTGCTACATTTGCTAAAAAACACAAAATTAATCTTGTAAACCCGATTTCAGATAATGCTGCCGTAACCAAGGGTAATCCATTTGCCTTTCTTTTCCAGCCTGATCTAGAAACTTGTGCCCAAAGAGCCGCACAACTTACACTAAGTGACCTATCTGGCAAATCAACAGAAGAAGCCTCTATAGGTATTTTTTATGGTACCGACCCCAAAGAAGTATTGCAAGCAAACCTATATAAAACTATCGTTGAGCAACAATTGGGAAAAAATACAGATCTCTTTTTACAACTGCCTAGCAAGGCTATCAAAGACTTTTTTAACCAAGCCGGTAAACAAGAGGCAAAAGAAGAAGAAGATATTGCAACTACTGAAAAAGATGAATCGGATTTAAATAAACTAACCCATATCTATGTTCCATCCCAAAATGAGTTGCTTGTTTCCAATGTAATCAGTCTCTGTTTAAAACTGGGTATTAAACCACAAATTATAGGCCATGAGCAATGGATTAAAAAAGAAATCTTACACATTCACCAATTGAAGCGGTTACCTATTTTATTCTTAGCCCCCAACTATATAGACTATAGTAGATCTGCTTTAAGCACATTTCGAAAAAAGTTTTTTGAAAAGAATAGCACACAACCTAATGAAAAAGGTTACATTGGCTATGAGATGATGCTATTTTTTGGTAGAATGCTGGGGCGTTATGGGACTTATTTTCAGAAAGAATGGGGCAATATGCACTACAGTAGCCTTATTTTTCAGGGTCTATCCTATGGTAAACATCATGCTAATCAACATATTCCTGTGCTCCGCTTTGCTAAAGATAAATTTGTAGTTGATGCTTCTCTATCAAACACAGAAATAGCTTAAAGGTAGTGCGTTAGGGGAATTGGAGTTTGAAAGAGTAAAAAACAACAAATATATAGAGTCCTAATAAAAATTTGCGATCAGCAAGAATAGCTCACCAGTTGAAAATAAAAACAGTTGCAGGGAAGGGTATTAAGGGTTAATGAATTTTTTAAAGATACTTTTTGCTTGATCAAAAAGTAGCCAAAAAATCAAGCGCTGATGAAAAAAGTGCGCGTTTTTTTCCTAGCATAAGCCATAGTGGTGAACAGAAACTTTCTTAGAGCTGGAGAAACGTAGCCGTTCAGCGCAGTGGCAAAGGCTACGTAGAAAAAGCAAAAACGCCCCTTGTAAAATAGTTGCGATCAGCAAGCAGCCCTTACAGCTGAAATAGAAAAACAGCCTGTTTGAAGCCCGCGAAGCGGGCGAGTTCTGTTTTTCCAGGTGTAAG
>NZ_JAACGD010000063.1 GCF_022810445.1 Candidatus Cardinium sp. cBcalN2
GGGCAATCACCTATTAAAGCTGATTAGAAAAACAGCTTGTTTGAACCCGCGCAGCGGGTGAGTTCTGTTTTTACAGCTCTAACAGGTGATTGCTGCAACTTTTTACTGAGGGCTTGATTTTTTGGTTACTTTTTTATCAAGAAAAAAGTAACAATAAAGATTCATTTTTTACCAATGTAATGAACAGATACCAACTTTTTGCACAAGTCTTCATTTTTTGTCCACTTTTTGATCAAGCAAAAATTAGGATAAAAGTAGCGGTGTACTAGCAGACTGAAAAAAACTAAGACCATTATATTTCAAAATCAATAAAACATAGATCTCAAGTTGATGCCCCTACTTGCATTAAACAACTACCTCTACTTTCTATGATTTTTCAGCTATATAATTTCAAAGAACTAAGACTAACTGATAAAATATTCTACTAACCCTTACCACTTCAATTAATTTGTTTGGTTGGTCACCTATCTTGATCAAGTCTGAAGCAAGTATACGAATTTTTTCTAAACTCTAATAAAATTTTCAGGAATAAAGAATAGAAACCGGTATCTATTTACTACTTTGGCAGAAGTGCACCCCAAAAAAGCCTCTTGTAAAATGTTACGCTCAGAAAGTGACCCTTACAGCTGAAATAGAAAACCAGGTTTATTTGAAGCCGACTAGGTGGGCTTCAAATAAACCTGGTGCTTAAATTCTTACTGATATCTAGTATGCCAGCGGATTTTTTGTTCGTGGCTCCTATAAATCCTGCAGCATAAGCAAGCTTATGCAAGCTCTATTTTTATTTCTTCTTTTTTTTCTGAATTGTTTCTCTTAAAGTTTCTACGTATTCATTTGCTAGTTCTAGCGCATCTTGCATCGCGTGTTCTATTTCTTTTTTTATGTTTGCTTTTTTCTGACTTTCGCTCAAAGCAGCATCATTCCAAGTTTTTTGTAGAAGCTTTGGAACTGTCTCCTGGTAGTATTTCATGAAGTTGTTTATCAACTGCTTCTTACTTTTTTCGAATTTTTTTGGTAGGTTATAGCCCTTTTTCAATATTTCTTTTATTTCTTCTTGCAGTCTTGCTATCTCTTCTACCTTCTTTTCAATATCTTCTAATTCAAGTTCTATTTTTTTATCTACTGATGTGTTTTCTTGAACTAAATTCCAATAAGATTTGATTGAAAGCATCAAGCTAGATGATGCATTATGGTCTGTTTGGCTACTACCAGCACTGTTTTTTACTTCATCATCACCTTGGGGTGCGATGTTGTTACCTTCATTCTTATTATTAGGATCATCTATTATTTGATTTTGGTCCTGTTTATTTTCACCTGATTCAGTGGATGTAGCTCCACTATTTGCACCTGAAAGAACTGCCTTGTTACTATCTTTTTCTATAGCAGCTTTAGAAGAGCCGCTTGGTTGTTGTTTTGAACCAGCGTCTGACTCTACTTTATCGGATTCTATTGGACTATCCGAAGTAAATGCTACATTTACTTGGCCATCCTGAGTGGTATCTTGACCTTCATCAAGTGTTTTATGATCGTTTTCTTTATTTTTTCCTTGTACAGACATAACGTCTTGAATAGGTTTTTGTTCCCCAAAAATGCATCCAGTCGAAACGAGTAGGGCACAATACAATGGCGCATTTGCCAAGATTTTTATGGGCTTTACGTTTTGGTTATTTTTTGTTTTCATTATTATTTAATCTATCTAGTTATGGAGTTAAAAGATACTGCTGTATTTAAACTTATGCTTGTTATAGCCGCCTAATACCATATATGCATCTTATGCTTACTTATATACATCTTATGCTTAACTGTTTATATTAGTAAGAGCATCCATTTAACCAATGGTTGACACTTAAAAAAACTATTCTCATCGCTGCAAAGGCAGCGGTCAAAAAAAGCCTCTTTAGTCAAATAATTATTGCGTATATGAAGCATATAAGGCTAGTGACTGCTTGGCTTTTATAGCCTAATTTGTCTAAAAATGAATGGTATGTATTTTTTTTTAATTATCCTAAACTTATATGGTTAAATCGTGTGGTCTTGTGGAAAGCCAATAGTTTATAATGAAACTATCTAGCAGCTATTCCGTAACTATGAAGTATAAATTGATACAAAAAGGGCAACTAATTACATAAGCCTAGCATGCCCCGGTTTGGTGCGCTCTGCTGCTTAGAAACGCCTCGAGATAAGCACGTTACGCAAGCAGTTTATTGTCCATGCCTTGTACATTAAGACTTAACAAAAAGGATTACTATTTTGTAGTTAATTTTTTTGTGATCATGTTTTTTTTTGCTAATATGAATGTGCAAGCTTTATCCAATATATATATGAAAAAAAATATACCTTACAGCGTAGTCTTGTGGATCCCTTTGTTACTATTTAATACCCTATTATCATGTACAAATGCAACACAAGTACTAACCATGGGGGACCGTCATGCAAGAGAAAAAATAGAAGAAGAAAAAACAGAGCTAGCATGTCAGCAACGGTTAGCAAGATTACCCTTGTCGCTGCAGGGCATGGTAGCAGACGGAATCTGCACCATACATGAAGCAGAAAATAGATTTTTAGTTACCAATCAAAATAGCAAATCATTACCATTGCTATTAGTAGTTGGGAGCATATTTGTAGTGATTATTTTACCTAGCTGGGCCTATATGGTATATAGTAATTATTTTAGTCAAAATAATCAATCACCTACCTGGCCAGCATGCCTAAATGCAAGCTTGCTCAATACAACTAGTAACATAGGATAATGAATTAACTAGTAGCCCTATCATCTCTAGTTTCCAAAACTCTTTATTCGAGCAGATATTAGATCTTATTTTTTTTAAGCGCTAACCTTGATAGCCATTCAGCCGAATGGTAAATAATGTATTTTTACCTTACTTTTTTCTTTCACTACTGTGGCAGCAGTACACACAAAAAGAAAAAATGCCCCTTGTAAAAAGTTGCTGAAAGCACACACTTAGGTAGCCGTTCAGCGCAGTGGCGAAGCTACGTAGAAAAAGCAAAAACGCCCCTTGTAAAATAGTTGCGATCAGCAAGCAGCCCT
>NZ_JAACGD010000064.1 GCF_022810445.1 Candidatus Cardinium sp. cBcalN2
CAGATGAAAAGAAAAACAGTTGCCGGGAGGGATTGCAGGTAGGTTCCTGTTTTTCCAGCTGTAAACTAAGCTTTCAGTAACTTTTTTCATCAGCGCTTGATTATTTGGCTACTTTTTGATCAAGCAAAAAGTAGCTTTAAAAAATTCATTCTTTACCAGTGTCAAGAACAGATACGTTTTTTCTTCATAAGAAAGTAAAAATAAAATGCCCTCACTATTGTATCGGGACTAGATATAAAAAGAAAAAACGTCCCTTGTAAAAATTGGCAATCAGCAAGCATAGCCTACAGCTGAAATAGCAAAACAGTTGCAGGGAAGGTTGAAGAAGTGCTAAATGGATAAGCGCATAGATAGCTTTTATTAGTCAAAAAAAGACCAATGTATACCAATATCAGCTGCTTTTTTTAGGCCAGGATAAAATGGTGTAGCAAAATAGGCTTCTGGCTTATGAAAATATTCATTGATGTAGCTGTATTTAAAAGAAAGCTTTAAGTTATTGATACAAAGATTACAAAAAATATCAACAATTGGTCTGCCTTGTACAGGGAATTGGTTTTGGCGGTAAAATTGTTGTGCGATCATATCGTAACCATCGCCATAATAAAGCTCTTTAAAATGTATATTTAGACCTGTTTCTATAGCCATCTTTTTATGGTAAGGTTGGTGGGCATAATAATACCGGCCTGTGTAAATATAGGGAGGCATGTAGCCTTTAAAAACTTTGAGATTTCTGCTCAGGTCTTTTAAAATGGTAAAAGTGTTATCAAAATGGAAATAATAAAAAAAACAAAAATTTAAATTACTTTCTAAAGAAAGCAGATAAATAGGTGCAGTAGCCTGCACAGGTTCAGCAACGCAATGGTCAGGGTTATGTTGATTGTATGGTCTGGCTTTCCTGTAATAAATATGGTTGTTTATCTTTTTAAAAGATAGAATCGGATGAACCGTTATATGTGTCCAGTTATACCATATGGCTGCATCTATTGCTTGTGCAGATGGTGGTACAAAATGCTTGTCCCATAATCGGTGCCTGCTATAGCCATGGCTTACTATATAGGGGGTTTTGTGTTTAATCGTATGGCATGCTATTTTAAAAAAATGGTTTTTATAAGCTAAATTTAATTTATGATAGCCTCCTTTTTGTAATAGATAAGCTCCATCCAGACAAAGCTGGCTATGTTGCCCAAATTGCAACCGTGTATTACCACCTAGGTAATGTTCTTTTTCTTTTTTTGCCTTTTTTAAAGGACGATTATATACTAGCTCTTCAGGCTTAGAAAAATCATAGTTTAGATCAATATCTTCGAGTCTGTAATATACCGCATAGAATAAATTGGGTTGGTCTATATCTCCTTTAATTCCTATCTCATGACCAAGAGATCGCATTAGAAGACGATTATCTTCTTTATCAGATGCATTATCGGGTTGATTGGATATAAAGCTTAGTAATGGTTGATCTAATTTTTCAATGGTGAAGAAATTCTTTATTTGGCTATAGTGTAATTCATGGTATACTTGTAGTGGTTGGCTGTACTCATAATGATGGTAGAAGTAGAAGTTACGTCTAAGATCTTTATGCATTACTTTTTTATCTTTGTCAATCTTATTTTGCATATACGGTTCTTCTAGTAGTGGAAAAGAAGAATGGTAACGTTTACTTGGATTTGGTTCTGTAAATGCAAATTCGTCTTTTATTTTATTAGTTGTTGTTTTAGTCGAACGTACACCACCAGTCTCTCTAGTGATATATTTCCTGTTAGACCAGCTGGTGAATAGGTGATAGCAGCCATCTGCGTTTTTTATATGGGTAAAGAGGTCAAAATTAGGAAAAGCATTAACAATTTTATCATCTTTACTATATGGCCATTCATTTTCTGCCATGGCACCATACCAATTTGTACCTATATGCCAATTTGGAAGTAGCCGTTGGGTATAACAGCCATTGAATAAGAAACTACCTAGATTGGCCAGCACAATATTAAAATCCGCATATGCTTTGGATGTATAGTAGTAGCGTATGTCTTGCGGTTGGTGAAAATAAAAATCATAGGCAGCCAGACCATAGGTTGCACCTATATGTTGTGGTAACTCATAAACAATGTGCTGGGCAGCTGTGAAATGGTTACCAAGATCTTGAAAATTGTATGTATGTCTTTCTGCAACCGTGAAATGGTCCATCTTGGTTACAGAGCGATCCATACGATGGTACTTTCTGTAATTTTGTTTTACTTCTCGTGGGGTTATAAAAAAGGTAGAACCTGCCCCTACTTTTTCTTCTTCAGGTTTTTCAAAGATATCTTCTGCCTTTTCGCTTCCATAACCACTAATTGGTAGCGCAAAAAATAGAAAAAACAAACTATATCGCCAATAAATCGAAAGGTCTACCATTATGATTTTTTACTTAAAATGTTTCCATTTAGCCCTATGATAGGAATACCATACAACATAGTATCCATTCAGCTTTTACCCACTGGGGTTGGTTATACCTAAAAAAGAAACTAGCTTAACGCTAGTTTCTTAGAAGCACTGTGGTGAAACCACGCACAAAAAGAAAAACCGCCTCTGTGTAAACTAGTGGCGATTTTCACAACTTTTAACACAAGGCTTAATTTTTTGGTTACTTGTTGATCAAGATATAAATAATACAAAAGACCTTAGGCTACAAATATAATAGACTTCTTGCATAACTCGCTTATGCTAAGGAGTTCCTAGAAGCAAGGGAGTACAAAAACGAAATATAATAGATCTACTTCAGGATTTAACCTACTGAATCAACGTGCAAGTTACCAGCAGAAGTAACATTAGGCAAGAAATTTAATAACTTTTGTCTCAAAAGTTGCTTTATCTTCTTTTGCCAATCCTATTTCTATGGGGATATAGTATACAGGTAAGGAAAATAATAGTTTCATTAAAGAATGGTCTAGCAATCTTATGTAATCTTTTTCTGTTGTAACAATCGCTTTATCTGGCTGATCTAATCCATGAAATAGATTGATAATTTTTAGTATATCGGTATCACTGAACCAGTGATGGTCACTAAAAGCCAAATGTTTAACCTGATATCCATTGTTTTCTAAATAGATCCGTAAGGGAAGGGAATCTGCAATACCTGTAACCAGCAGTAACGTTACAGGGAGCTTGTCTGCTTTGACCTCTCCTATGGCGATAGGATCGTGGTAGATAGTATGTGTAAAAAAAACGGATACTTCTTTTCTATGGTATTTTTGCATACTTGATTTTATAGTACCTAGTTCTGATTGAGATAGATTTAGTGGGCTTTTGGTTACCAATATGATATCAGCACGTAAGGCCCCTTTACGTGGCTCTCGTAATTGACCTAATGGTAGTACATGGTCCTTAAAAAAAGGTTGATGAAACGAGGTCAATAAAATATTTAAATGAGGCCTTAGGCTAAGGTGTTGAAAAGCATCATCCAGAAGAATGAGCTGGACATTTGGTCTATATTCCATAAGTTTTGCCACGCCTTTGACCCTATTTTCGCAAACGGCAACGATTACATTAGGGTGGTCTAGAAAATTTTTATAGACAAGGTAAGGCTCATCACCTGCCATTAAAGGGGATACTGATTCGTTGATTATTTTGAAGCCTATAGATCTTCGCTTATATCCTCTACTCAACACCGCTATCACTCGCCCTTTAGCAAGCAGTTTGACCAAATAGATAGTCAAAGGAGTTTTTCCTGTTCCACCTAATGAGAGGTTGCCTATGCTAATCACTTTTGGTTTTTTATAATAAAAACGCTTTTTGATTTTTTTATTGTAGAGCAGATTACGTAAAGAAACTACCCCACCATAACTCCAACTTAGTATTTGTAAACATAACAGCAACATAACACCTACTTTTCAATAAAAAATTGACTTTATTATACAAATAACGATATTTTTATTATATTAATAGTCATTCGGATCCAAAGTGATCAAGCGTATATATTACTTTTTATACTAGCTAGAATGAGCATAAAAGCGCCAAGATATAGTGATACTGCTGTTACTATAGCAGATGTGATAAACTACTTGGAGCAAAAAGCTCAATTGCCAAATGAGCATAATTTACCAACCGATGGTATTGTAGTAGGTGATATAAATAATACAGTAACTGGAATATTGATTTCTCTTGATATAACAGAAGCAGTATTGGATGAAGCTATTGAAAAAAGATGTAATTTTATAGTTGTAAATCAACCTCTTTTTTCCCATCCATTGGTACAAATCATTCCAGAAAATTATGCTGGCAGATGCATGATCAAAGCAATAAAGCATGAACTAACCATCTATGTTTTTAGTACTAATTTAGACCATCTAGGTCGCGGAGCTAGTCATAGAATAACTAATTTAATTGATTTACAAAATACGCTTCCTATCATTCCTCAAAAAGTAATACTCCATAGACTGACCACCTTTGTTCCTCCTTATTCAGAAAAATATTTAATTCAATCTTTGTGTCAAGCAGGAGCTGTTTTGGCCACTCAAAATCTAGTAGATGTTACTAATAATGTTCATTATAAAACATTTCCAGAACCTTTATTGCATTTTTCTACTAGCTCAAGGCTAGAATTTTCAAAAGAGAGTCAGCTTACTTTTATAGTACCTACCCCTTGTAAAGAAAGAGTCATTCAAACTTTATTCCATGTGCATCCTTATGAAAAAGTTACCTACTATTTAGAACAGGTAGAAGTAACGCTAAACAATATGGGTAGTGGTTTACTAGGGACTTTGCCCGTAGAGTTACCAGCTAAATATTTTTTGAAGTACATAAAAACAAAATTGACTTTATCCTATCTCCAACACACTAATTGTTTCGACCGACCTATCAAAAAAGTGGCCGTTTATGCTGGAAATGGTAGTGGGCTCTTGAAAGAAATTCTTAACAGAAAAATAGATGCATTTATTACAGCAGGCCTACAATATGAGCAGTTTTTAGAAGCTAATGATAAAACATTATTGATTGATATAGGTTACCATGCTACTCGATTAGGCCTAAAAAGACTAATACTTGCACTACTATCAAAAGAATTTAATAATATTGTAATACTACGCTGTAAAACTATGACCAATCCTGTTCATCACATTAATGACTAACTAATGGATAAAAATATTGCAATTAAACTAACAAAGCTCTCTGAACTTCAGGAAGTTGATACCCATCTTAATGATATATTAAAGCTTAGGGGCACGCTCCCAGAGGAAGTATCGTCTTTAGAAGCAGATATAGACGCATTATCTGCAAGTCTACAAGAGCGTGAGCTCCTATTGGCTGAACTTCGCCAGGAAGTGGTCAATAAAAAAACATTTATCAAACAAGCTGAAAAAAAACTCCAGCAATACGAGGCGCAACAAATAGAAGTTCGCAATAATAGAGAGTATGATGCGATTACCAAAGAGCTTGAATTGCATAAGTTGGACATTCAACTTGCAGAAAAGTTTCTACATACTGCCTATAGCAATATAGAACATGATCAGGCTAATATAGAAGAGTTTCACAAACTTTTAGAATCAAAAAAAGCTGATTTAGTTTTAAAAAAGCAGGAATTGACCATAATTTTAAAAGCAAGTCAGCAAGAAGAGCTTACCTTGTATGAAAAAAGAAAAGAGGTCATAGAACTGTTAGGTCAGCCTTTATATATTGCTTACGAAAGGATTAGAAAAAATGTATCCAATAATTTGGCAGTAGTACCCATTAAAAAAGGCGCCTGCGGTGGATGTTGTATCGTGATTCCACCTCAGCAAAAAATAGGGGTATATGAACGCAATAAAATAGTACTTTGTGAGCATTGTGGTAGAATGTTAATTGCTTTGGAACAGCCTATAGATACCCTGCTATTTGTAAGCTAAAGCATAGATGAAGGGGTTGTAAATTACTAAAGTGATATAATCTAATAGCCGTTTTTACGCTGTTATTGTATACTTAGCCTACTATATTAAGATCAAAAAAACTATGGCAGAGGAATCATACTCACCTGAAGACCTAAAATTTTTTGAAAAGATTCTTTTAGAAAAATTAGATCAAGCTAATCATGAGCTCCAAGTATTGGAAAAAGTTTTGAGCCGTCAAGAAGCAGGCCTTGAAGTAGCTGGCAAACCATTTGAGGAAAATGCAGAAGTAATAGAAACTGAGAATGTAGGTCAGTTAGCTGAACGTCAACAAAAATTTATCAAGCAAATTGAACTTGCTATTCAACGCATTAAAAATGGCACCTATGGCATCTGTGTGTTA
The DNA here is from genome assembly GCF_022810445.1 of Candidatus Cardinium sp. cBcalN2. Taxonomy (GTDB): domain Bacteria; phylum Bacteroidota; class Bacteroidia; order Cytophagales; family Amoebophilaceae; genus Cardinium. Next base: position 6,235 of record NZ_JAACGD010000064.1, read on the forward strand.
ACCGGTAAGCTTATAGATAAAGAACGTTTAAAAGTAGTACCACATACGATGTATGCAGTAGATGCAAAATTAAATACAAAAAAATAAGGCTAATCATTCGGTTTTACTAGTTATATGCTTTATGAAAGTTGGTGCTACTACTCCTGATTGGTCATCTTGCATACGCTTAAACAAATTTATAAGTAATGCAGGTATTTGTGCTAGAAGAGAGGCTGATCAACTCATCCAATCAGGTTATATTGCTGTTAATGGTATAGTAGTAAAAAAGGTAGGTACCAAAATAGCAACCGATGCTATAGTTACTTATAAAGGTGTTCCTTTAAGGCTAGAAAAGCTACAGTATATACTTTTAAATAAGCCCAAAGGTTATGTTACTACCTTGGACGATCCTCAAGGTCGAAAAACTGTTTTAGATCTTATTAACAAGAAATATTGCCCAGAGCGTATTTACCCAGTTGGTCGACTAGATTATGATACTACAGGCTTATTACTGCTAACCAATGATGGTGATTTAGCACGTAAGTTGTCCCATCCTTCTAGTCATATCGAGAAGATCTATCATGTAGTACTTAATAAGCCTATACGAATGCAGCATTTGCATACCATTCAACAAGGTGTTGTACTACAAGATGGTCTAGTAAAGGTAGATCAGGTAGCAATAGTAGAAGAAGATCCAACGCAAATAGGCATGACCATACATATGGGTAAGAACCGAATTATTCGTAGGATCTTTAACCATTTGGGTTATCTGGTTCATAAATTGGATAGAGTAGGTTATGCGCATCTTACTAAACAGCATGTCCCTCGTGGTAAATGGATTTTTTTGAAGGATAAAGAGATAGTTAAACTTAAAAAGTTAGTATAAACCCGTATCTGCTCCCAGCTTTGGTAAAAAAAGCTTTTTTTATACCACTTTTTGCTTTATAAAAAAGTGGACAAAAAATCAAGCCCTCAGCAGCTATGTTACAAAGAATGCTTTGTTTCCGTTCACCCAATGGCGTCAACTTAAGGGATATATTTAATTGATTATTATATATAACAATATATAAAAAACGCCCCTTGTAAAA
>NZ_JAACGD010000065.1 GCF_022810445.1 Candidatus Cardinium sp. cBcalN2
GGGCTTCAAACAGACTGTTTTTCTATTTCAGCTGTAAGGGCTGCTTGCTGATCGCAACTATTTTACAAGGGGCGTTTTTGCTTTTTCTCCGTAGCCTTTGCCACTGCGCTGAACGGCTACACTTATAGAGGTGTATCCATTCCGTTCATGGCTTACACGTAAAGACAATCTATTGTTATCTGTTCAGGGCTAATGGCATCAACTTAAGGGATGAGCCATTATGGGTCAATTTAACCCGTAAGGAATTTACGGAGTGATTTCAGCAATTTTTTACTCAGGGCACGTTTTTTTCCTAGCATAAGCCATAGTGGTGAACGGAAACTAGAAAAAATATGGAATAAATAATATGTATTAGCTGCAGCGATAGAAAAATCTATAAACAAATAACGTATAGCATTAAACGTAGCCCGTAGGGGAATCGAACCCCTGTTTCCAGGATGAAAACCTGACGTCCTAACCCCTAGACGAACGGGCCATATGACGGAATAGCCAGCTAGTATGAACTAGCTAGCTATTACTAAAGTCAGGTAATATAAAAAAGGATCTCAAATGATATTTACCACCTGGGTTGCAAATTACTAAAGGAATAGAGATGCAAGATTATAACCAGCATTAACCGTTAGATGGTGTGGCTTGGCTTGTTTTAAATCAGTAGCATCTGAGAATATAGTTTGTGACTTATCTGAGGCTAGGTCAAAGCTATTCATAAAGTTGAAACCATATTTAATGTCAATAAATAATCCAAAAGGCAACTCATATGCCACACCAGCAGTAGCTGCCAGACTAAAGCCTGCTACCTCTTTTTTGTGATCATCAGTAAGGTCAAAGTTCTCACCAGATTTTTTACAGGTTGTGCTAAGTGGCATATAAGGAGCACCACCCAACATAATCTTTAAAATACCTTGTTCTTGCTGACGACCAAGCGGATAAACACATAAAGAAATAGGAACATGCAGGCCATGACTCAACATGGTAATAGATGGAACAGCAGTTTTTTTGTCATCAGTTTTAGTATCACTAGTTTTAGTATCACTGGCATTATCTGCTTGTGCTTCTAGTGTAAATCCTTGCCTCAAGTAACCAATTTGTATTTCACCACCTACATAATCGTTAAAAGCATACTCGCCATAAAGACCACCACAAACAAACAAGTTATCAAAATACTTACACTTGATTTCTTTACTATTAATCTTAGCCTCACAATTGCTTCCTGCATAGGGGGTCACACTCCCGCCAAGCTTTGCACCAAAGCCAAAAGGACTTACTTCTGCTTGTGCATTAAGGGCAGTGCAAACCAGAACGCCTGCCATTAACGTTTTTTTTATTCTTGTCATATCTTAATTTATATTTAAAAATTGTATCTATTATGAACTTTTTACTCTAGAATTATTACTTAATTATAACTTCTATTACAAGGCATTAACTTGGCTTTAGGCAAGCCAGTCCACCCGACCAAATGACTTAATAGCAGCAATATTAAGGCTAATTTTAAAAAAAAACAAATAAAGATGGGGCATTATTTTATTTTCCTTGAAAATGAGTTAAATAATAAGGCCTATAACTGGAAATATCTGTCCAAAGCTGTTGTTGAAATTTTGGAAACGCCAAGCTCCCTATGTGTATGGCAGAAGGAACGATATGTTCTATAAAACGAACATTTCGCTGACCTGCAAGCCATATTTTACATTTTAGCACCCCATCTCCAAAAAAAAGTAAAGGTTGCTTAGGCAGTTCATCTTTATATGACTGGCTATCCAAGAGCGCCACATGAGCAGGGCGCTTGATTTGGCCTACTTGGTCAGCTATAAGCGTATAAATAGCGTTTCTTCTGGCATCAATGGCCGGACATAACAAAGTCCCCCCATTCACAAAGGGAGCCATACCATATGCCATAGCTTCTAAGGTACCAACTGCAATAAGTGGAATAGCTAGTCCATAGCAAAGGCCTTTTGCCACTGCAGTTCCAATCCGTAGGCCCGTGTAAGAACCAGGACCACCAGATATGGCTACAGCTACTAAAGATTGGCGACCATGGTTGCTATTTTTTAATAAATCTTCTATGAGGGGCATCAAGTATTCCGAATGGGAACGGTCGACTAAGCGTGCACTATGGGCTACCAGTTTTCCAGCTTTATGTAACGCAACGGAACAAGCAGCTGTGGCGGTTTCAATGCTTAAAATAAGCGACATAAAAATATTTTTAATTTTAAGTCTATTGCCTACTAGGTGTATGACAAAGAAAACTACTCATCAAATCAAAATATAACATAGGCCAGGTAGCACTTACTTTACAAACATATGGATTGGGTTTTAAGAAATCTAACTTAGTTTTTAATGTGACCTTTGGCATATAAGCTTGTAACTGACGATAAGCCAATGACTTCTTTTGAATCAACCCACCTACCAGTAACGCACAGGAGGTACGTTCTAATTGCATAACCTGTATGACAGCCGATAGACAAGTTAAAAAGTCATCGGCTGTGTTATAAGTAAAAAGATTGCAATAGAGTAGCTTGCTTTTCTTATGAAGGACTATATAAAAATAGTCCTCTGACAACCAGACAAATAATTCTGTTTTAGGTAGACATTCTACTTGAAATCCCTGGATAATGGCATTGACTTGATGAATAATATACAAATTACTACCGGTATAGCGCTTTCTAAACCAATCTAAAACAGCGGCATTTTCTGAAAAGACAACAGACACTTTAGCCAATGGATGGGTGAAAGAGATCACCTCATCATTTGGATCTACACCACATGCAACATGAATATAGGCAGGCAAATCTTTTTTACTTAAAAGCAAATGAGGCAAAAGGGTAAACTTTCGATTTGAAACAGATAAAGTAACAGAAGACCAATCTTTTTTAATTAAAAAAAAATCTTGGTTATACAATTGTTCCAAGCTTTTGATATAGCTTGGCTGATTTTTATCCATAGGGAGTTCATATATGCCCAATAGGACGCATTCTTGGGTAGTCCGTTCTATACAACAGAATTTAATTAAACCATGACCTATATTAATAGATAAATGGTAATGGCTGCTTTTATCAAAATTGAATTTGCTTGGATGAACAACAGAAAGAATTTTTTTGGGGAAGACTTCCATATTTTCTTGCCGAGATGGCTATTTTTTGGGCAGAAGTAAAGATATGTATCTAATTTTTTACTTCACATCTATCTAATATAGGGGTTTTTACTTAACTTTACATCGAATAGATCACTTAACCTCTTTATCGGGAATATGAAAAAAATAGTTATTATTCTTTTGCCATCTTTCCTGTTATATGGCCTAGGTAAGGCAACTTTTAAAACTTTGTATAGCCATCGTCCACCCGCTACTGTAATCCATGAAGTAACTTTTGTAAATATTATACGAGACTTAGAATTACTGAATAGTTGGCTGCTCAATAGGTATGATCCTAAAGAAACTATAGATATATTACACCATCAAAACCATCAAAAAATATTAGCCTTATATAAGGTAGATCCGAAAACCTTTAAAGAGAGTGTAAAGTATTATCTAGAAGCTTCTTCGGAGAGAGCCCTTACTATTTATGAAAAAGTCTATGTAGCTTTACAAGCACTTGCTAGTGAGTAAACGCCTTGTAAAACACAGATACGGGTGGTATCTTAAGTATCTATTGCAAAGGCAATCTAGTGTTAATTTATAGGTTATTTAATAGGTGATAATGGAATCCACTATTGCGATTGGTAGTTACGTACAGCTTAAAGATCATCCTACCATAGGTGAAGTGGTACGTATAAGCCTAGATAAAAAAGTATTGGTTGCTGTTGGGATGTTACATTTTTACTTACCACTTCACGCCATTGAATTAGTAAAATCTCCATCGCCTATTGCCAAAACAGCTGCTAAACGAAACAACTTTAGCAGGGGTAAACCATCTAAGAAAACCGATCCTGTACTTGATCTACATGGCTTGAACAAAGCACAAGCGTTATTGCTATTAGAAAAGTTTCTAGATCGCGCCTTATTATTGGGTCATAGTCGATTAAAAATCATCCATGGACAAGGAATGGGCATTTTACGTCATGCGATACGCAAATATTTAAACAAACACCCTTTAGTAAAAGAGGTAATAGGGGAAAGTCCCATAGATTGCATGGCAGGTATGACCATAGCTCAGCTATAGCCCTCATGCTATCTAAGCTTAGTAGCCTAGCATAATAATACTTTTTTGGCAGAAATACTGATCAATTTTTTATTTAAACCAGCTTTTAAAGATGACCCCAACGATTAATGACTATTCAGCAGATAATATCCAAATACTAGAAGGGTTAGAAGCAGTGCGCAAACGCCCTGCCATGTACATTGGGGATGTAGGCATAAAAGGGTTACACCATCTTGTTTGGGAAGTAGTAGACAACTCTATTGATGAGTCTTTAGCAGGCCATTGCACTAAAATTGGTATTATTATTCATGAAGATAACGCTATTACCGTATGGGATAACGGTCGTGGGATTCCTGTTGGCCTCCATCAAAAAGAACAAAAATCAGCCTTAGAGGTGGTTATGACCACACTCCATGCAGGGGGTAAATTCGATAAAGATACCTACAAGATTTCTGGTGGCTTGCATGGTGTAGGAGTTTCTTGTGTAAACGCATTATCCATTCACTTAGAAGTTACCGTATACCGAAATGGAAAAATATACAAGCAAGCATATGCCCAAGGCATTCCACTCTACGCTGTTAAAGAAGTAGGTACTACCCAACTACGAGGCACCACCGTTCATTTTACACCAGACAGCGCTATTTTTACCACTACGGTCTATAACCTACATACGATTATCAATAGGTTACAAGAGCTGGCCTATCTAAATGTAGGGTTAAAGATGGAACTAGAGGATCGACGTGAAAAAGATGAACAAGGTAACCCTTTTAGCCAGCACTTCCATTCTCAAGGAGGACTTCGAGAATTTGTTGCCCATTTAGACAGCACCAAAGTGTCCATTATGCCCGCCCCTATTCTTGTAGAGGGGGAAAAAAACAATGTAGTGGTGCAAGTTGCCATGACTTACAATACAGGCTATTCTGAAACAGTGGTTTCCTATGTAAACAACATACATACCCTTGAAGGGGGCATGCACGTAACTGGATTCAAAAGAGCCTTAACACGCACCTTAAAAAACTATGCGGATAAATCTGGTTTACTAGAAAAAGCAAAAATAGAAATCATTGGAGATGACTTTAGAGAAGGTTTAACTGCTGTAATTTCTGTAAAAGTGGCAGAACCTCAATTTGAAGGACAAACAAAAACCAAACTAGGGAATGCAGAGGTACAAGGTGCTGTAGAAAGCTGTGTAGCCGAAGCATTGCATTACTACTTAGAAGAACACCCTAAGGAGGCAAAACTGATTATTAATAAAGTGATCGTAGCTGCCCAAGCTCGCCAAGCTGCTCGGAAAGCACGTGAAATGGTTCAACGCAAAAACGTCTTAATGAGCAACAGCCTACCTGGTAAATTAGCTGATTGTTCCGAACGAGACCCGACTCTTTGTGAACTCTTTCTGGTTGAGGGTGATTCGGCTGGTGGTACGGCTAAAATGGGTAGAAACCGAAGGTTCCAAGCCATTCTTCCCTTAAAAGGAAAAATTTTAAACGTAGAAAAAGCGCAAGCATATAAAATATACGATAATGAGCAGGTCAGAAATATGATCACAGCATTAGGCGTAACCATGGGCACAGATGGTAGTGACCAAGCCATCCATTTAGATAAGTTACGCTACCACAAAATTGTCATTATGACCGATGCAGATGTAGATGGCAGCCATATTCGCACCCTCATTTTAACTTTTTTCTTTCGCTATATGCGCGACATTATAGAAAAGGGCTACCTTTATATTGCTTCTCCTCCACTTTATTTGGTAAAACGAGACAAAGCAGAACAATATTGTTGGACAGAATCAGAAAAAGAAGCCTATGTAGCGCAATTTAGCTCTAAAGATGGAAAAGCTGATGCTGTATTTGTACAACGTTATAAAGGGTTAGGTGAGATGAATGAAATTCAACTTTGGGATACCACTATGGATCCCACCCGACGAAACCTAAAACAGGTAACCATAGCTTCTGCGCTGGCAGCAGAACATCTTTTTTCTATGTTAATGGGAGATGAAGTACCACCTCGCAGGGAATTTATAGAACGTTACGCCAAATACGCTAAATTAGATGTATAAAGTAAGGCGTTTTTTCTTTTTATAGGTATACGGCAATAGTCAGGGCTGAATAGACACTTTTTTATCGCAAGCTTATAGCTTTCTTAACTTAAACTCTTTAAATTCACAGTAGTAATCCAACGGTTGTGTAACATTTAAACATTTCAAGTAAAATGATCTTTAGAAATCTATATTATCTAATCTTAGGTATGCTATTAGGGACTGTATTAGGCGCTTTCATTTGCGATGATACTAAGAAAAAAATAACAAAAGCAATGCAAAAAAAAGCAACACAGCTATCTGGTTGTCTTAAATCATCTTCTGAAAAGGCCGAGGAAGCCATTCATACTATTAAAAATGCCGTTAAGGGATTAACTTAAATAAGTTTATAATAGGCTGGGTTAATTCCTATAATAAATAATATATGTCTAAAAAATTATGGTTAGGTTGGGGGGCATTTTTAGGTATGCTTGCTTTATGGTTTTTGATCCCTAATAGCGATAAGACAAAACTAAACAAAAAGTTATATGTGGGTATACAACGGGCTTCCCTATCTATTGTAAAGCAACATTTATTGAGCCCTTGGGTAAAAAAGATCGTAGCGCTGCTTTTTTAGCAATCTGCTTGTTTATACCTCTTCAACCTATTTCTATCCATCCCCTACTGGGTCAAAAGTGTAAAAAAAATGCTATATTATTTAATAATCAACAAAACATCATCCTTAAGTTGACGCTATTTTGTCAACACATACCTCCTCGTAAACTTCAGTCAATCAAGTTGCTTTTTTAGGTATAACCCTGCTATACCGCTGAAACAGTTGACAGGAAGGCTGCAGCGTGGATTCTGTTTTTTCAGCTGTAAGGAGTGATTTCAGCAATTTTTTACCCAGGGCTTGATTTTTTGCTTACTTTTTTAT
>NZ_JAACGD010000066.1 GCF_022810445.1 Candidatus Cardinium sp. cBcalN2
TTTTTATTAAGAAAAAAGTAACCCACAAGTCAAGCGCTAATGAAAAAAGTTACTGAAATCACAGGTTACAGATGGAAAAATAGGGGCTGCGTCTTCTACAAATTTCTTAACATAAACGAGTTTTGTAGCAAGGCTTCTTTTTCATTTTCATCTGTAAACGGCTCTTTCTAATGGTAGCTTTTTCCAAGGCCCCGTTTTTGCTTAGCGGTACTATATCGCTGAATAGGTACTATGCAGCTAGATACAGTAGATAAACATATTTTAAATATTCTTCAGGCTGATGCGAAAATCACCAATGCGGCACTTGCGCAAAAAATCAATCTCTCTCCTGCTGCCACGCTTGAACGGGTAAAAAAGTTAGAACAAAATGGCATTATCAAAAAGTATATTGCAGCAATAAATTATCCACAGTTAGGTTTTTACGTTCATCTAATTGTTGGTGTTCGTCTGCAGAAAATCACGGCTGAAAATATCAAAGTATTTAAACTTACGATTGATAAAATGGCATCCATTATTACTTGTTATCAAGTAATAGGGGAATTTGATTTTATCTTACTGGTCCATGCTCAGGATATAGCTAGCTACCAAATGATGGTCATAGAAAAACTTTATATGTTGTCTATGGTTGACCATTTAAAAACTTTATCAGTTACCCAAATACTTAAAGATAAACCGCTCTATTTATAAGGTTGCTTTCCGTACTATGTCAAGTGTAGCCGTTCAGCGCAGTGACAAAGGCTACGTAGAAAAAGTAAAAACGCCCCTTGTAAAATAGTTGCGATCAGCAAGCAGAACTTACAGCTGAAATAGAAAAACAGCAT
>NZ_JAACGD010000067.1 GCF_022810445.1 Candidatus Cardinium sp. cBcalN2
CCTTTGCCACTGCGCTAAACGGCTACAGATCTAGGCTAATTTTCTTAGCTATTTTTGTTTTTTTCTCGTTTGAACAATTGCTTAATTCGTTTTATCAGCCCTCCCTTTTTTGTTTCAGTAGACTCATCTTTTTTTGGATCTTGGTCTTGATTATCTATACTGTTATCCTGGTTAGCCATGTTGGCGAGATCCCCATTTTTTTCTTTGTCATACTTCTTATTGTTATTTATTATTTCTGGTGATGTTACCCTATTATCTTCTGATGGTGTTACCTGATTATCTGAGTTTTGACCATCCAGTTTGCTTTTTGTATTATTGTTGTTGGTTTGATTATTCCTCAAAAGTTTTTTTTGATGTGTTTGGCGTTGACCCTTTGGGGTCTCCTGTGTCTTATTTAGCTTACTGCCTTTACTCTGGCTATTTGGTTCACGCTTACCGCATTCATTGATCGCTCCGATAGGTATAAGCAGTAAAAGTATTATTTTTTTTATAGGTATTGACATATGTATGTTTGTTTTTTTTGTTTTTTGTTTGTTAAGTTAATTTAGGTTTTCTAAGGCTAATATAACTAAATGAACGGCTAAAAGCCACTTTTATGTTTTCTAAGCACTGTTTCTGAGGCTTTTCTTATTCCTAATAGCTTTGCTCCACAATTAATGGTAACAAAAAAAAAATAGTGTTCCAATTATTTAAGATAAAATAGTGTTACCGTGGTTGCTTTTGTATGGTTTAAGATTAGATCTCTTGAAAAAGCCATTTGTGATGACCAATTCTTAGGAGAAACGTAGTCGATCACCGCAGCATACCAAATGTATGTGAGGAGCATAGACAAGCTTCGATAAAATAAAGTGCTACTAGAAGTAGGTTTTCTATTTTCTATTAAATGGTTATGTCTGTTATTCTAATTACCGGTGCACAAGGTCAGTTAGGCATTGCTTTACAGGCTACCTTTCCAGCTCATTCTTTGTTTGTACCACTATTTTATAGTAAGTCCATGCTTGATATTACAGATGCAGATCAAATAGAGTCTTGCATTAAAGCACATGGGGTAAAATACATTATAAATTGTGCTGCCTATACTAATGTACGTTTGGCGGAACAAGAAGTAGCCACCTGCTTTCAGGTAAATAGGATAGGTGCGGGCTATTTGGCGGCATTAGCTGCAAAATACCATATTGTGCTTTTCCACCTTTCAACAGACTATGTTTTTGGCACCAATACAGGGCGTCCATTGGAGCCAAATGATCCCACGGATCCACTTAATCAATATGGTCGATCCAAGCGAGACGGAGAAGCATTAGTAGCAGCACGGGCTACTCATTTTTATATTATTCGAACGGCATGGTTGTATGGAGAAAAGGGGCATAATTTTTTTACGAAAATGGTTGCATTGGCGCAGAAAGGAAGCGCTATTCAAATGGTTGATGACCAAATAAGCAGCCCTACTTATGTTTATGATCTGGCAACAGCTATTTGGCAGATTATTGAAAAAATCGCTAAAAATAGTCCAGCATATTATCCTTCCGGTATCTACCATTATACGAATGAGGGGGTAGCCAGTTGGTATGATTTTGCTTATGCTATTCTAACAGCTTTTCCTAATAGTTGTTCTTTGACACCCCGATCCTCTTTTATGGAGCTGCAAAGGCCTTACTATAGTGTACTAAGCAAATCTTCCTTTCGCCAAGTATTTCAGATCAATATTCCCCACTGGCAACATAGTCTTTCTAGGTGCTTAAAAAGATGGCAAAGTCAATAGCGTTCTTGGAAAACCTAAAATAATAAGATTTATAGATCAATCAGGTCAAAAATCACAAGAAAGAGTTTCTATGCAGCCCTATGGCAGCAGTACACACAAAAAGTCAAAAACGCCCCTTGTAAAAAGTTGCGATTAGAAAGCACACACTTACATCTGAAGTAGAAAAACAGCCTGTTTGAAGCCCGCATAGCGGCCAAATTCTGTTTTTTCAGCTGTAAGAGGCGCTTTTCCGCAACTTTTTAGCCAGGGCTGGATTTTTTTGGCTACTTTTTCATCAAGCAAAAGGTAGTGTAAAAACTACTTATTTGCCAATGTCGTGAATAAAAATTTTTTCTTGATGTTGCTGATTTATAAGAAAACAGTTACTTTGGATTACTTAGCCCCTTCTTATACAAGATCCTGTATATCCGATTTAGCTAAACCAGTAAGTAGGATAATATCTTCTAGGGAATAACCATTTTTAAGCATAGATTGAGCTATTTCCATTTTCCCTTCTATTTTCCCTTCTAATCTCCCTTCTATTTTCCCTTCATTTTTAGCTTTTTCTATTGTATTAGCTTCTATTCTGAGCCATTTTAAGTGATCTTCGTAAGCCATTCTTTCCTCATCGGTAAAGTTCATGGTCTCTAAAACGTGTAAAGCCTTCTTGAGGGTATTATTATCTAAGCGTTCGGGTAAGTTGTCTTTATTAAGTAGATCATTTCTAGTCAGAAAAGCAGTCCAAATGTCTAGCGAATTTTTTATCTTCTGCAATAAACTGGTTAGATCTTCATTCGGATTGTTACTGAACTTACTGAGCTCTATAGTATGCAATTCTAGATCGGTAAAATAGGGTAGTCCACTCTCTTTTTCGGTGATATGGAATACGTTATGATACTTTTTATTATCTGTTATAGAAATAAAGTTAAGAATATGAATACCTATGGCTTTGTTTAAAGTAGAATAATTCTGTGAAACCTTTAATTGCTCTGTATACAATTTAGCCCAGTAATATAGGGCTCTTTTATCATAATCTGATTCATCCGTGATTTGGATTTCTATATTAAACCTTTTACCATTTTCTCCTACTGCTTTGATATCTAGTATAGAAAGTTTGTCGTTGCTAAAGCTTTTTGGGTTATAGGGGTTTAATAGAGTAACCTCTACTACTTGGTCTTCTGGCGAGACAGTAGCATTTATTAAGGCAATAAGTAGATCCTTATTTTCCTCTACACCAAATATTTTTTTGAAGGCGACATCTACTTTTGGAGTAATTTTTTCCATGTTTTATTCCTTTTTTTGAGGTATAAATGTTACGCCCTGCAAGATAGATAGTTTTTTTATTAAGTTACACGGTTTTTTTTGCTTGGTCAAAAAGTGGTATAAAAACTGCTTCGTATCACTAGTTTGAACAAACAATGGCGTGAACTTAAGGAAGTTATATATTTTTTTGAATGATAAACAATATGATGTATACTACTTTTTTCTTGATAAAACAGTGGACAAAAAATCAAGCCCTGGGTAAAAAGTCGCTGGAAGCGCCTCTTTAAAGCTGGAAAAACAGAACCTGCGCGCTACGCGGGCTTCGAAGAGGCTGCTTTTTTATTTCAGCTGCAAGATCTGCTTTCTGGTAGCAACTATTTTACAAGGGGCGTTTTATCTTTTTTTGGTATGCTGCCATGGGCCTGAATGTATACACCTCAAGCTTAAAGAACGATAGCAAAGAATGCTAACTAATATCTTAATATATTAATTTAAAACTAGACATTAAAATAAAGTATATAAAAAAAATAATCTAATCCCGAACTCACGTTAGTAGATAGGCCATAGGCGATTATAAGAAGGGATCAGGAAAGCGTAGTAAGGGAAATCTGTATGCTGCGTTTGATGAGGCGGGAGATGGAAACGGGGGTAAAACTACCGCGCCGTTTCTCGACCCTACCATTGTCTGTTCAACTTAGTAGTAAAAACAGAAACTGTTTCGGCCCGGACAGTTTCTGCGCTGCCTTACAAAAGTTATTAAACATACAACTATTTTTCTTCCCCACACCCCCTAATTCCTTTTAAAATGATTCCTTCTTGTAGCAGTTTATCTTCCTCATCTTGCATAGGTAGCTTTATCCTTATATCATTTAGATTAGGCGAACCTGCATTCACCCAAGCGGTTAACCAGAAGTTGCCTACTTCTATGATGGATTGTTTCAAACGTTCTTCAACTTGGCCTTGTAATGCTTGGTGGTAAGCGGTAGCAAAAGCAAGGGCGTATTGTTTTTTTAATAGATTGCTATCTTGTTCAAAGCTATACTTTTCTATAGCAGGGTATGTGAGTGAAAGTTGCTTTTCTAATGCTAATACTTTATCAACCAAAGCATGAGACTGTAGTACAATATTCCAGATATGGGTTAAGGGATCCTCGATATAAATGGCTTGACCTACAAAGAGATTATAGGTATCAAAAAATAAAAGAGGTAAGCGGGTTTCCCATAAAGCATGAATGCCTTCTTGACTCGTTATTTGTCCATTATAGTTTTGTGTAGTATGCAAAGGAACATGTGCATCGGCAACATAATGGCCTAAATCTGCTGAGAGTTTTAGAATTTTAGCTATATCTTTATCTTTGAAAGCAGTTGTTAGTGCTTTATGTACATCTAGTATAGCCCAAGGCAGACTGCCATGTGTCTCTAGTATTTTATGACCATATGTTGCTACAGCTTGGCTGAGCAAAAGCTTTTGCCTATCTACTAGGCTAGAGCGATAGATCTCAACATCTATAAAATGTTTTGAAGCTTCATCTTTGACTACATATCTACGTTTATCTGGATTTACAGATTTTTCGGTCAAGAATCTTAGATGCGTTTTATAAAAAGCAAACATAGCTGGTGGTAGCGTAGTAATAGCATACCGATTAATATGCTTGTGTGCAAAAAAACCCCAAGACCAAACTGGTGAGGGAAGCGCACAAAAGACCATGCCAAACAAATAAACTGTTTTAATATGTCGAAAAAAGTATTTCCCCATTCTCTGAACAAAAAAATGTTAATATATTCTTCCGATGGCAGAAGCTGTTGCCTATGGGATTTGAATTAAGTATCCTTCATTTTTAATTTCATATACGTTGAAAACAACCACTTTGTATCATTATCTACTGCCCTTTTTTTGGTCTATCTTTGGGCTGATTCCTTATGCAACAAAAGCTAATCAGGAAGATGCTACTAATATAAACACATTGTCCAGTACGGCAAAAGTCAATAAACATTGGTATCCTTATCCACGTTCTATACAATTGCGATCTGGATGTATGGTACATAAAAGAGATGAAAAACTATTAATACTCCTACCTACTACGATTGATTTAGACATTTTATTTCTTCATCCTTTTTTTGCTCGTCGGCTGGATGCCTACCCAAGAATTGGATTATCTTTTTTATTCCCATATACCTTTCAAAAAGAGCAAAAACTTAAATTTCCCAACATATGGGGTATTTTGGGGTATATAGAACTGTATGAATCTAATCCCAATCTGACTAGATGGGGGCACAGAATTAGTATAGGTGGAATCAAAAAGGGTGCATTGATGCTAGTGGATCCTCAACCAAATTATAGTGTTGTGGCAACAAAAGAAATTACTTACCACTGGTTGTTTGCACCTGCTTGGCAGCTTAATTTTGGCATAGGGTTATTGATTAATTGGTCGATTAAAACGATAAAGCGTAAACCCAATACAAATAGTATAAGTGAAATGGATCAGCTTGATAGCATGATTAAGCTATTAAATTCCGAGAATGATTCTAGTATCATAAAACTAGCCCCTTTAGCCACTGTAGGTATCCGGTATATAAGCCATGCAAATAATTTTTATAATCTGGTTATCAATCAAATTTATTATAAAAAACAAAAAAATAGTAGAGTAGATTGTAGTCTAATGGTTAATAATAGGTGGCTTCCAGCAACCCAAAAAAGCTATATGATTTTTAGGGGATCTTCATCATTAAGTTTTGCTATTAACCCTCATAACGGTCTAGTAGTTTCTCTAGAGTTAGGACGTAATAACTATAAAAAAACTTTATTAGCCAGCATGTTGGCAGCAGAAGGTATAGAGTTAACAGCTTTATTAGGTCATGAGATCCGTTATGGTCGTTGTTTATTGCAACTACAGCTAGGGTTTGAATTGACTGATTCAACAAAACTGACCCTGCAAGCTTCTGATGAACACAGTTTATCAAATGTATTGAGCAAACGTGGTAGTATGTCTATAAACATGCAATATATGTTTACAGACTATTTATTTGTGGGTATTAGCATGCGGTCCCAAGAACAACCTGGGCTTCGGTTGGGTATATCATTCTAATCACATGATTGAATCATATATAAAAAAGTAGTATCTTGCAGTAAACTTCTTTTAAAAAATCTATTCAAAACGATCAATACTGTAATATTTTAATACAATTAAATTTTTTATATGGCCAATCACAAATCAGCCGAGAAACGAATACGATCAAGCCGTACTAAATATCTGCGTAATCGTTATCAGCTAAAAACATGTAGAACCTTTATAAAAAGGGTTAGTAAGTTAACAGATAAAACCGCTGCAGAGCAGTTGTTACCTAAGGTTTTTTCTATGCTAGATAAGCTTGCAGCAAAAAATATAGTGCATAAAAATAAAAGTGCCCATAGTAAAGCTAGGCTTTCTAAACATGTAAATAGGTTAACTGCAGCTGTAGCCTAAATAGCTTAAGGGATATGGCACGGGAGATATATACAACACTTCCGCTCAAAATACATGACTGGGCACCAGAGGATCGACCAAGAGAAAAACTACTCCAAAAAGGCGCCGCTGGCTTAACGGATGCTGAGCTTTTAGCTGTTCTTATAGGCTCTGGTACCCGTAATATCAGCGTTGTAGCATTGGCACAACATATCTTAAAATCTAACGGAAATAGTCTTCAAGAACTGGCCAAGCGTTCTGTGCAGGAATTATGTCGATTTAAAGGTATAGGAGAAGCAAAAGCGGTCTCTATTGTTTGTGCTATGGAGCTTACGCGCAGGCGTGCTTGCGAGCCGGTCAACAACAGGGTATTGGTTAACAGTTCTTTTAAAGCTTATAAGCTGTTACAGCCAGATTTAACGGATAAATCTGTAGAAGAGTTTTGGGTCTTGTTACTCAATAGAGCCAATTATCTCATTAAAAAAATTAAAATCAGTAGTGGAGGTATAAGTAGAACAATTGTAGATGCTAAATTGTTATTTAGATTAGTCCTAGATCATCAGGCTGTTTCACTTATACTAGCACACAATCATCCTTCTGGTAATACTACGCCCAGTACTACTGATATCGACCTAACCAAATCTCTTAAAAATGCTGCGCAATTACTGGATGTAACGGTTCTAGATCATATTATATTTACAGACAGAAATTACTTTAGTTTTTCTGATGAAGGAATACTTTGACTTTATATATTCACAATAGGCCATTTGTAAAACCTATTTCTGATAAAGAATTTTTAAGAGAAGCGTAGTCGAGCGCTGCGGTATACTAAATGAATGTATTTGAGGCTTGTTTTAGGTGTATAATTGTTCAAATCAAATTATAAATATTTTGTCCTATAGATAAGTTGCTATCTTCTATCTATCTTTGTAAATAGTTAATCTCTCTACTTAGGCCTATTCCTTGTTTTTCAGACTAAAAATTCAATAATTCAGTAGGCCTCTCTTTTTTAGAGATTAGCTTTTTTGAAAAAACTAGTAACCTAGAAATCCATTAAATTATAAAAATTGCATGCAACCATTACGTAATATTGCTATTATAGCCCACGTAGACCACGGAAAAACAACTTTATTAGACAACTTATTAAAGCAAAGTGGAACATTTAGAGCCCATCAAGAAGTGGCCGACCGTGTTATGGATTCTAATGATTTAGAGCGTGAACGTGGTATTACGATTTTGGCTAAGTGTACCTCTTTGGTTTGGAAAGATACTCGCATTAATATTGTAGATACACCTGGTCATGCTGATTTTGGTGGAGAAGTAGAACGTATATTAAGTATGGTAGATGGCGTAGTCTTATTGGTGGATGCAGCGGAAGGAACTATGCCTCAAACTAAGTTCGTTTTAAGCAAAGCATTGAAGTTAGGCTTGCGTCCTATTGTAGTAGTCAATAAAATTGATCGTGCTGATGCACGTGTAGGAGAAGTTGAAGATGAAATATTAGAACTTTTTATGGCACTTGAAGCTACAGAAGCTCAATTTAACTTTCCTATTGCCTATGCTTCTGGAAGATCAGGTTGGGCCAGTAGGACATTAGATGGCCAGCGAAAAGATTTATCTCCTTTATTTGATTTAATTTTAGACCATGTATCTCCTCCAACGGTCGATCTAAATAGTGACTTTTCTATGCTTATCACGGCAAGGGAATATGACCCTTATCTAGGCCGCATGCTCACAGGTCGTATATTTACAGGTAGCTTAAAAGTACAACAACCTATAAAAGCACTTAACAAAGATGATACGGTAGTAGAAAATGGCAGGGTCACAAAAATTATGGCTTTCCGAGGCATGGACCGTATACCGATTGAAAGTGCAGATGCAGGTGATATTGTTTCTATTGCAGGCATGCAACAAGCTAACGTAGCTGATACGATTTGTGCACCTACGGTGATGAAAGCCATACCTTCCATTCCTATAGATCCCCCTACACTAGCTATAAACTTTTCTGTTAATGATTCTCCATTAGCCGGAACAGAGGGCAGTAAAGTCACCTTCAATGCTATACGTGATAGACTAATGCGTGAACTAGAATCTAATGTCTCGATTCAGGTAACAGGAAGCCCCAATAAAGACTCTTTTGAAGTAGCTGGGCGTGGTGAACTACAATTGGGTATTTTGATAGAAACGATGAGGAGAGAAGGATTTGAACTTTCTATTGGCAGACCACGTGTATTGATTAAATTAGGGTCTAATGGTGAAAAGTTAGAGCCACTAGAAGAAATCCAAATAGAATTAGATGATGCATTTTCAGGATCCGTTATCGAGTCTATGAGTTTACGTAAAGCAGAAATGCGAGATCTGCGTCCAATGGGAGGGGGTAAAACACGTATTATCTTTGTTGGGCCATCGCGCGGTTTAATTGGTTATTATGGAACGTTTCTTACTGAAACCAGGGGTACTGGTATTATGAATAGAACTTTTCATAGTTATGGCACCTACCGTGGAACAATTGCTGGCAGGCGTAATGGTGTACTTATTTCCATGGGCATGGGTGATGCGGTTGCCTATTCGCTTTTTAATTTAGCTGATCGAGGTAAAATGTTTATCAGTGCAGGTGAAAAAGTCTACGGTGGCATGATTGTAGGGGAACACAATAGAGATAATGATTTAGAAGTGAATGTATTAAAAGGGAAACAGCTTACGAATATGCGTGCATCAAGCTCAGATGAATCCATTCGGTTAAGTCCACCTGTTGTTATGACATTAGAAGAGGCCATTACCTACATAAAAGATGATGAACGGGTAGAAGTTACCCCAAAATCTATTCGTTTGCGAAAAGCTATATTAGATCCTAATGCGCGCAAAAGAGCGACTAAATCGCATCATTAACATACAGTATAGTTAGTTTACTTTTACTTAATTAATATTAATCATGAACGAAAAAGGAACTATATCGGTGCATACTGAGCATATCTTTCCGATTATTAAAAAATTTCTTTACTCTGATCAAGACATTTTCTTAAGGGAATTAGTGGCCAATGGTGTAGATGCTGTTCAAAAACTAAAAAAGCTAGGTGGCATGGGCTTTTATGAAGGCACTACAGATAAATTACAGGTAGAAGTACGCATTGATGCATCAGCCAAAACACTAACCATTAAAGACCAAGGATTAGGCATGACGGCTGATGAAATTAAACAATACATCAACCAAATTGCTTTTTCTGGTGCTGCTGCATTTGTAGAAAAATACAAAGAACAAGTAGATCAAAATCAATTCATTGGCTTTTTTGGCTTGGGCTTTTACTCAGCTTTTATGGTAGCTAAAAAAGTTGAAATTATTACAAAGTCTTATCAAGCGGGTGCTCAAGCAACCCATTGGAGTTGTGATGGGAGCACTAATTTTGAAATAAAGTTTACTGAAAAAGATGAAGTAGGAACAGAAGTTATTTTGCATCTTATGGAAGAGGCTGAAGAATTTTTGAAGCCAGAACGTATCCATGCAATATTAGATAAACATTGTCGCTTTTTACCCATAGAAATCATATTTGATCAAAAAGTGATCAATAATACCATGCCACTATGGATCAAACGGCCGGCAGACTTGCAGCCCGATGACTATCTTGCATTTTATAAAGAGCTTTATCCTTTTGCAGAGGAGCCACTTTTTTGGATTCATCTAAGCATTGATTATCCATTTACCTTAACAGGTGTACTTTATTTTCCTAAAGCAGCTAACTACTTTGAGCAAAAAGAAACCATTCAACTCTATGCAAGGCAAGTTTTTATTACCAATGATGTTAAAGAAGTGATTCCAGACTTTTTACGTTTGTTGCATGGTATTATTGATTCGCCTGACATACCGCTTAATGTATCTAGAAGTGCTTTACAGGCAGATAGTAATGTTAAAAAAATTAATACGTACATTGCTAAAAAAGTTGCAGAAAAACTGGAAACACTTTTCGCGCAAGATCGTAAAGCTTACCAAGCCAAATGGAATGATATTGCTCTTTTCATTAAGTATGGTATGATAACAGATCCTAAGTTTGATGAAAAGATAAGAGAGATTGTACTGCTGCAAAACACAATCGGCCAATATTATACCATAGCTGAATACAAAGATAAAATAACTGACCACCAAACTGATAAAGATGGTAACTTGATTTTGCTCTATACAACAGATCCTAACAAACATGCTACTTACTTACAATCAGCACAGCAAAAGGAATATGATGTATTGGTATTGAATAGCCAGATTGACACCAACTTTATCAATTTTCTGGAATATAAATTGGATAAGGTCAAATTCAAAGGTATTGAGACCGATACCATCGGTAATCTAGTTCCAAAGGAGGGGAGCATTACCCATACCCTTACAGAAGCGGAAAGAGAAAGTTTAAAAGCTATTTACGAAAAGATTATTGGTGTTCAGCAAACCACTTGGAGTGTAGCAGCCATGTTACCAGAAGAGCTACCTGTGGTCTTTATAACTTCCGAACATTTGAAACGTATGGCGCAATTTACACAAGGCAGTGAAGCTAAACAAAAGACATTTCGGTCTATGCAATTAGCTATTAACGGGAATCATCCTTTAGCAAAAAAAATCCTTACTACTCGTGACGAGGCTATGCAAAAAGGATTAGTAGAGCAGAGCTATCAATTGGCTTTATTGGCCCAAGGTCTGCTAGAAGGAGAATCATTGGCTGGGTTTATAAAAAATTATACAGACAGCTTATTAGATCAATAGTAGGCTAATCTGTAGTAGTTGATAT
>NZ_JAACGD010000068.1 GCF_022810445.1 Candidatus Cardinium sp. cBcalN2
ATATCAACTACTACAGATCAGATCAAGGAATTGTTAGATGCCTACAAAAACAGACCTAGATGAATCAGGGTAAGCTCATTTGACCAAACATATGCATCGTTTGTTGTTCTATAGCCTCCAAAAATAGTCTTTCAAAAGGTAATACATTCAGGTAAATAGTAAGGAACTACTTATTAACTGCAGCCACTAAAGCAATGTTGTTTAGGTCTACTTCTGCCAGAGTAGTCAATAGATACCTATTTTCTTTAATACAAAAGTGGCAGAAGCCCGTCTAACCCACCACTCCTGTGTGCTGGCTGAATAGGAACTTGCATCTTCTACAAATACTCTTTACATTAATGTTTGATGATGTACTTCTAGTATAGCTAGTTATAGCTATTTTAAATAGTGATTGGTAATGGCTACTATCGTTATGATCAATAACAAGTATAAAATAAAAAAGCAGCAAGCAGGTAGCATATTGCCTGCCAAAGAGACGATGGCTATATTAGCCTGCTTTTGTGTTTGTACAGCACTAACTGGTAGTTGTAATAATCGCCAGAAAAACGGAAGCCATAATATAGCCCAATACACTACGCTTGATCAGGCTCCATGTAATCATACAAGCGACCAAGATCTTTTAGCAGAAGATTATTATGATCATAACCAATGCCTATCTGAGGGTAAATGCCTACTTGAAAAAGCAGTAGCAGGTGATCAAAATGCGATAAAGGCTTTGTTTAAAGGTATCAATCTTAAGCCTGCACATAAAACAGAACTACCCCCCTCTTACAAAGCAACCACTGAGCCACCTTCCTATAACCAAGTAAGTGAGCCTTATAACCATAATAGCTATAGTACAATTATTAAGCGATTAATCGAACACAAAGCAGATTTAAATACTCGGAATAGAGCTGGAGAGACAGTGCTTACAGCAGTAATACTAACTATATCAGTACACGTAAATGGAGATAACCAAAACTGGATAACACTGCTGGAGTTACTACTGCAAGCTGGGGCAAATCCTAATTGCTTAAATGCTAAGGGAGAAGCTCCTTTAGCAATAGTAGGTAAAGTCAAAAAAAATGAAGATCAACAAAAAATTGTTACCTTACTGATCAAGCATGGTGCAAATCCGCTTTGTGCTTCAACCAGTAAAGTTACTGAAAAATATATTCGAAATGCCGTCATAAATCAGCTAGAAAAATTGGATCTATCTCCAATAGATCACAAAGAATTAGCCAACGTTGATGCCAAGATACAATCATTCTTTAATGAGAAGTATAGGAAGCTTAATCCTCTCCTATCAGGACAAGAAGATCGAACTTGTGTGGCATGCTACAAAACAGAAAAAGAAGCGACTACTATTAAAATTCCTTCATGTGGCCATTATGTTCATGGCTCTTGTCTAGTCGGGTCACTTATTAATCAGTCTAAAGGATCTATAGAATTAAGTCTTTTACCTTCCTATATTTACAAACATCTTTGCCCTTATTGCAAAGAGGTAATAAACGATTCATTTATACGAGATTTAAGTAAATTTTACAGTGGAATAAAATTCAGCCGGAAAGATATTACCATAGCTATGCATATACTATTGATGATTCCACTCACACTTTCCAGCCTACACTACTTAACACCTTTATTACTTTTGTAGTGGCCACCTGCTGCCACTTATTAACCTATCTTTCCCATAGCACAAAATTTCTCTGTTCGTTCTTGCAAGAGCGTCTCAATAGATTTATTAGATAGCTTTTCTAAATGACTCAGAATGCTCTTTTTAATAAGCCCTGCTGCTGTTGGTAAATCTCTATGAGCCCCCCCTATGGGCTCTTTAATAAGCCCATCTATCAAACCAAAATTCGACATGTCTTTGGCTGTTATTTGTAACATTTCCGCAGCTTGTTCCTTATAGTCCCAACTTTTCCAGAGGATAGAAGAACATGATTCAGGCGTAATAACAGAATACCAGGTATGTTCCAACATAAGCACATAGTCACCTATAGCAATACCCAAAGCACCACCTGAAGCACCCTCTCCTATCACAATGGATATAATAGGTACACGTAACCCAAACATAGCTTGAATATTGCTAGCAATAGCTTCTGCTTGCCCACGCTCTTCTGCTTCCATGCCTGGATAGGCACCAGGGGTATCTATAAAAGTAATAATAGGTTTGTTAAATTTTTCTGCCAAGCGCATCAAACGAAGTGCTTTGCGATACCCTTCTGGATTGGGCATACCAAAGTTGCGCATTTGCCGTTCCTTGGTAGTTCTGCCTTTTTGGTGACCGATAAACATGATAGTTTGTCCATTAATCGTACCAAAGCCACCCACCATTGCCTTATCATCGCCTGCCAAACGATCTCCATGTAGTTCAACAAAACTTTCTGTAATCTGTTGGATATAGTCCAATGTATAGGGCCTATCTGGATGGCGGGCCAGCTGAACCCGTTGCCATCTGGTTAGATTTTGAAACGTTCTTTTTTGTAACGCTTTTATATCATTGGCTAACTTTTCAATGGAGGCCATAAGCACTGGGGCATTTTGCGCCTTGGCCGCTTCTTGCATCTTAGCAAGCTTTTCTTCAAGCTTAACAATTGGTTTTTCAAAATCTAATAACATAGCGTAGAGATTTGATTAACTTTTATAGCCAAATCTAATGCTTTTTTAGCATAACCTAGCTTACCCTATAACTTTTTCATTAAATTGGAGCTAATAGTTATTAGACCTCTTGCATAGATGAAAAAGTATACAACACAACCGCAACTCAACTTAATAGAAGTTGCAAAAGCAATCAGCCATTTTTGGGAAGCCAACAAAACATTTGAACGCTCCATGGAGCAGCGTCAAGGGCAAAAGCCTTTTGTTTTTTTTGAAGGGCCTCCTTCAGCCAATGGTGCGCCGGGTGTACATCATATTTTAGCGATGGCTGTTAAAGACCTTTTTACCAGATATAAGACCATGCGAGGCTATTATGTGCGCCGCAAAAGTGGTTGGGATACGCATGGATTACCGGTAGAACTTCAAGTGGAAAAGCAGTTAGGTATTACCAAAGAAGATATTGGCAAAAAAATTAGCATTATTGATTATAATCAGGCCTGTCGCGCAACCGTTATGGCCTACAAAAGCGATTGGGAAACGGTTAATAAGGAGCTAGGCTATTGGAAAGATAACCAAAATCCTTACATCACCTACGAACGCGATTATATTGAATCAGTTTGGTACTTGTTAAAAGCACTGTACAACAAAAAACTCCTCTATAAAGGATATACCATACAACCTTATTCACCTATTACAGGAACAGGACTAAGTTCCCATGAATTAAACCAGCCAGGCTGCTATAAGCTAGTAAAAGATATTTCCATTGTAGCCCAGTTTAAACAATTAAATAAGGAAAACGAATACTTTTTAGCATGGACAACCACGCCATGGACCCTTCCTGCCAATAGTGCCCTAGCCGTAGGCACGACGATCAACTATGTTAAAGTAGCCACGATCAATCCCTATACCCATCTTCCTATTCAGGTTATCTTAGCAGAAGATGCCCTAAGCCGTTTTTTTACAAGTACACCAACTAGCTCTAATAGCCATCAAATTGATTATCAAACTAATCCTACTAGCTTGCCTTGGGAGATCATGGCTAGCTATACAGGAAGAGAGCTAGTAGGCTTACGTTATGAACAGCTCTTGCCTTATGTAGCACCTAAAGGGGATGCCTTTAAAGTAATTGCAGCAGACTTTGTAACCACTACAGAAGGTACCGGGATTGTGCACATTGCCCCTACCTTTGGGTCAGATGATTACCGGATTGCTCAAAAAGAAAATATTGCCCCTATTATGGTCACCAATCCAGCAGGTGAATCAATACCGATTGTAGACAAAAAAGGTCGCTTTGTAGCGGAAATTATTGATTTTGCGGGACATTATGTAAAAGCAGCTTACCAAACAGATACAACTTTGCCACCTGTAGACCTACTAATTGCTACTAAACTAAAGCAAGAAAACAAAGCATTTAAAGTAGAAAAATATGAGCACAGTTATCCCCATTGCTGGCGTACCCATACACCCATTCTCTACTATCCACTAGATGCCTGGTTTATTAAAACAACCGCCTATAAGGAATTATTAATGGAATTAAACGATACCATTAAATGGAAACCTGCCGCTGTAGGAAAAGGACGTTTTGGTAATTGGCTGGAGAATCTAGTAGATTGGAATTTAAGTCGTGAACGCTATTGGGGCATTCCGCTCCCTATCTGGCGTACGGCTGATCAAAAAGAAGAAAAATGTATTAGTTCCCTAGCAGAACTTACCTTTGAAGTAGAGCAAGCTATATTGGCCGGCTATATGCAAGAAGCCTTACCGGCAACTATTGATTTACACCGTCCCTACGTAGATGAAATCGTACTAGTCAGTAGCAATGGGTTACCTATGTATCGAGAAACAGCTGTAATAGATGTTTGGTTCGATTCCGGTGCAATGCCTTGCGCACAATGGCACTATCCATTTGAAAATCAAGAAATTTTTGAAAAAGGATTTCCTGCTGATTTTATTGCAGAAGGGATAGACCAAACCAGAGGATGGTTTTTTACCTTGCATGTTATTTCCACCTTACTTTTTGAAATACCTGCCTTTAAAAATGTAGTAGTCAATGGACTCATATTGGATAAAAATGGTAATAAAATGTCTAAAAGTATTGGCAATACCATTGATCCAATGGAGCTATTGGCAGAATATGGTCCAGATGCCATACGTTGGTATATGATCAGCAATGGTAATCCTTGGGATAATTTAAAATTCGATAAAGCAGGTGTAGCAGAAGCAGCCCGTAAGTTTTTTATTACCCTACATAGCACCTATCATTTTTTTGCACTTTATGCCAATTTAGATGAGTTCTATTTTCAGAAAGAGCTACTAACCCATAATGAGCTAAATCAGAGTGACCGGTGGATTATTTCTCGTTCCCATACACTCATTAAAACCACAACCAAAGCCTATGATCACTATGAGCCTACCTTAGTAGCTAGAATGATTCAAGATTTTGTAATCGATGATTTAAGCAACTGGTATGTAAGGCTTAATAGAAAAAGGTTTTGGAAAAACAGCCAAGACAAAGACAAAGAAGCCGCCTATCAAACGCTCTATCATTGTCTGATAACAGTTGCCAAACTCATGGCACCTATAGCCCCTTTTTATTCAGATTACCTTTACCAGGCATTGAATAATGTAACGCAGAAAGAAAAAAATAACTCTGTCCATTTAACTGATTTTCCAGTAGCCTCGGCAGAGGCCCTAGATTCCATGTTAGAAACAGAGATGGGACAAGTACAAAAAATTGTTTCTCTAGCACATGCTTTACGTAAGAAGCATAAAATCAAGGTACGTCAACCTTTGCCTAGCATGCGCATTGCTGGTCTATTTGCTTCAGCTGGATGGTTTCGTTTAGAAGCCTTAATTAAAGTAGAAATTAATGTAAAGCAAATAGATTATGTAGATGATACCCATTATCTTAAAAAAGCCAAACCTAATTTTCCCCTTTTAGGTAAGCGGTATGGTCATAGAATGAAAGAGCTTAGTGCCGCTATTATAGCCTTGAAACCAGCTGAAATTTATGCTTTAGAGCAAGGCCATACCCATCTATTAACCTTAGCAGGTGAACCCATTCAACTAACCCTATCAGATATATTGATTGTTACAGAAGATATACCCGGCTGGTGCGTGGCCACAGAAGGAGAAATAACCATTGCACTAGATACCACCCTGAATGACGCACTTGAAAAAGAAGGTATGGCACGTGAATTTATCCACCGTATTCAACAATTACGAAAAAAACTTAATTTTGATATACAAGATAAAATAACAATTGATATACAAGGGGATCAAAACTTGATCGGTCAAGCTATTACTATCCACAGAGATTATATCTGTACCGAAACACAAGCCATACAAATACAATTTGTAGCTGAGCTAACAGGAACCGAAATAGATATAGAAGGTGTACTAATAGTAGTTCGACTCGCTAAGGTAGGATAAGTTTATCTGTAACGCATTACAGTTACAGCTTAGGTTACGAAACCCAAAATATTTCTTCATAAGAATTATTTTTTGTAAACTTGGGAGATACCGTATTTGAGTTTTAAAGCTATTACTATAGCCAGATTACGCCAATTTTGTATCTGTTCAAGCAATGGCGTCCACTTTGAGCTGCCTAAACATTAATCCGAACTCAATGAACCAATTTTTTATACTAATTGACTAAGTCAACTAAAAAATGATTAAGAATAGTCTATTAAAAACAATAGGGGCTATGCTTCTATCTATAACGCTATTTTCACTGGATGCTTTTGGGCATGAGGTAGGTTTATTCGTGCCAGGGCTTTCTTATCATATAGGGGCTAATACTTTTAAACCAGCCTACAAAGACGCGCCACTTGGCTTAGATAAAAACGGGGCTTTTGTCGTAAATCCAGGCATTGGGCTAGTGTATGATCACCGTGACAAAGCAAAAGGCAGTTCTTTATTCATGGTCTGCAATGGGTATAGCTTTTTTTGATTGTGATACTAGATTAGCCTTAGCAGTAGGGGTAGGTGGAAGATATAGATATTATATCATCAACAGACATTTGTCCGCAGATATAGATTTGTTCCTTACCCTATATAGTGCGCAAGATTGGGAAACTTCTACATATCACACTTCATTCATGCCTTTTCCTTCTTTAGGAATAAACTATCACTTGGGTAAAATAAGTAATAAAGGTATGGCCGTTGGAATAAAAACTATTTTCTCACCTAAAAATGAGGCACACTCCTCTACAGGAGGCTTTAATTTGTTATTTACTTATTTATACCTTAGTTATTCCTATCTATTTAACGCCAGAACAGCATGCACCAAAAAAGAAAATTAGAAAACAGCCTGTTTGAAGCCCGCGAAGCGGGTGAGTTCTGTTTTTACAGGCTCTAATAGGCAATGTACCTGTTCAAGTCAGTGGCAAATAAGATGTTTTTAAGTAGTTATCTCTTAGATACTTTTAAGTAGTTATCTCTAACGCATGAATAGAGCAATAGGGTATTTGATAAGCATTGATCCATGTTTTTATTACCTGCTCATGCGTTACTACTATTACATACTTATAGTGTAGATATCTTCTTAAAACACCATCTGTTCTGCCTTTTATAGAACCTTTAGATTCCCACGTTTTAGGCACACCTGCTGGGTATATACCATTGTTTGTTTCATAGTCATTTATTGCATCTTTTAATTCCGTTTGATTAGTAATTCCTAACCCTAAGTTTGGTTGCCATTCTCGTAAGTCAAATTCTACAGTAATGTCTAAATACATGTTTTTTGAAAGAATGGCTGCGGTCTTTTAATCTATATTTTTCATTTAAATTCCAATCCGTTTCTCCATGTCTTATTAAAAAAAATAGTGTCATTTTTTACCAAAATCTGTAAACAGATCCTTTAAAGCAACCGTATGATATCTACCAGACGTTGCGCATAGGCTCCTTCATTATCATACCAACTGATCACTTTTACCAATTTACCCTTTACGTAAGTTAACTTGCCATCAAAAAGAGAAGAGTGCGTGTTACCGATTACATCTACAGAAACAATGGGGTCTTCCGTGTAAGCCAGTATATGCTTAAGTGGCCCTTGAGCTGCTTGTAACATGGCTTGGTTTAAGGCTTCCTGAGTAGTTTCATGCTTTAATAGAGCTGTAAAGTCAACTGCTGAGCCATTAGCAACAGGAACACGCATGGCTATACCATCTAATTTGCCATCTAAATGGGGCATAACAAGACCTATTGCTTTAGCAGCACCTGTAGCAGTAGGAATAATAGACAAGGCAGCGGCTCTTGCTCTTCTTAAATCACTATGGGGGGCATCTTGTAAGGATTGATCAGCCGTATAGGCATGAATCGTGTTGACCAAACCCTGCTTTATACCAAAATGATCATCTAAGACTTTAACAACTGGTGCCAAACAATTGGTTGTGCAAGAAGCATTAGATACAATAGATGGTTTTGTTCTTAAAACAGCATCATTGATCCCCAACACAACTGTTGGAATGCCATCACCCTTAGCAGGTGCAGAAAGAATTACTTGTTTGGCACCTGCTCTCAAATGGCTATTAGCACCCTCTTTATCTAAAAAACGCCCTGTAGCCTCTAGCACTATATCTACCCCTAGGTCTTTCCAGGGCAATGCAGATGGATGGGGGGAACAATAGCTATTTATGCGTTTGTTATCTATCGTTATGCTGGTATCGTCAAAGGTAACGCTTCCCTTGAAAGAACCATAGTTGGAATCATACTTAAACAAATGGGCTAAGGTAATACTATTTGCTAGATCGTTAAGGGCCACTACCTGTAGGTCATTACAGCTTACAAGCTTACGTAAAACTAGTCGACCAATGCGGCCAAATCCATTAATTGCAATCCTTTTCATAATTAAAATGTATCATCTATATTCATCCATTCAATAGTTTACCCAATCACGCAAAAATAGCAAACTAGCTACAGCCTTGAATTTTCTAAAGCTTCTATAGCGTTATCAAGTTTTGTTAATAGCGTGCGTTGGTATTTGTTGGTGTGCCAAAACAACTGCAACTTTTTACCAGCACCAAATGATGCCGGATGATTACACAACAGAAGCGTATCCTTGGGCCAGCCTTTGTATAGGTAAATCATTGTGTCCAAAAGATCTTTACGCTCTTTATCCGTTGGAAAAACTTCAAAAAACACATCTGCCAAATTATCAAGCCCTTCCTGATCTGCTTTAGTAAAAAGCTCTTTCAATTTTGATTCATCTCCTGGTTTTAAATCCAACGTATAGAGGACAAATTGTTCTCTCTTCTCACCTTGCAATTTTAGTTTCTTGCCCCATTTATCTTGTGGTATATCCTCATCCTCTTTGTTTTCTTGTTCTTCAATTTTTTGTTGAATTAAATTGGTTATACTTATATTTTCTTTTTCATCATTAGAATCAGCATCGTACTCGGAGTCATAATCAAAATCGGAAAGACTATCCAATTCACCATCAACGAAGTGTTTTTTTTCGTTTTTTTCCATAGCTTTTTTTAGAATCTCTTGCCGCTTTTCATCTGGAAGACTTATTAATTCTTTTTTAGTATCCTCATCTATCTTTTTAAATGCATTAGGTAGGTATAATATAATCAGTTGATCCACATCAGTTGGGCTAGTAGATTGAACGATTTGTTTTTTTAATGCAGTGGCTTGATCTTCTGGTAACACCTGGAGAAGATCTATGTAATATTGTTGTGTTTGGATAGAAGCATTATAAATCATTTTTAACTCATTTTGGTATTGCTTGATAAGCTTTTCTGCATGATTGATATCAAAAGCGTTAGTAAACGCTTGTTTACATAGCGCTCTTTCAGGCTTAGGTAGCAGTTTAAGTATCCCCTTATAGTCTATACACTTTTCTATAAAATAGGTTAAACGATGTGGGTCTTTGATTGTGTTAATTTTTGTTTCTAAAACTTTCCTCTCATCATCATCTAACATCTGAGTTAGTTCTAAATAAAGTTTTTTTATATTGTAAGGCAAACCACCTAACACTTCATTACGTTGTGGTACAAGGTCTTTTCGTACACCAAAACAACCCGTAAAAGGGAAATAGGCTACCACTAAGGCGTAAAAGAAAAAATATTGTATAAACAATGAATGAATTTTATGGGTCTTGTTATTTAGCATATGAGGGGCTATAAAGTTTTGTAAAAAACAATAAATTGAATACAAATATAATAACTAATTTCTCAAAATAACTTACCTATAATTAAGCATAAGGATAGCGCTTAGTAGTATCTGTTCACGATATTAGTACAAAAGGCTTTTGTATCCCACCTTTTGCTTGATAAAAAAGCAGACAAAAAAATCAAGCGCTGTGCCAAAATTGGCTGAAATAACAGCTTAGAGCTGGACAAACAGGAGCCACCCCTTGAGCCCCCTCCCTGCAACTGCTTTTCTTTTTATCTGGTCAGATATGCTTGCTGATCGCCAATTTTTACAAGGGGGGCTTTTTTCAAAACATAGACGTCGACACCATAGCCTGAATAGATATAGAATCTGTATCTTACCTGTTGCCCAAGCAAACAGTAAAGTAAGCATACCTGCTAATCCCTTTGACAAATACGCACATATGGGCAATAGCTACATATGGCATAATCTTCTGTTTGTACAAAAGGTATAGTAAGATTAAATATTTCTGAAAGTAAATCCCTTAACCCCTCTTCAAATAGTGCTGCATAAGGCATCATATCCTCCATGCATTGGTACTTTTTACCATCATCGGGTTTTTGTATCAAAATACCAGGCCTATAATCCTCCCCAAAAAGCTCCCGAATAGGAATCAGATAAGGCATGATCGGTTGCGACCCATCCGATCGATATTGGGCCTTAAAGAGCCAAGTGTAAAAAAATAGCTGAAAAATAGCTTTGTTTTTTTTAATATTAGTTCTATCAAATAAGGTAACGATGCGCTCAATTTTATTATTCACCACACCTGTCTTATAATCAATAATACGTATAAAATTATTTGGCCTATCTATACGATCTATTACTCCACTCAACCAAAGCTTTCGCTGTATGGCTCCACCATCTAGCACTATGGGGTGCTTTATGGCTACTTCAATCCCCAAAAGAGTAAATGGTGTACCGGCATGATCTAGATCCAATAGACGCTCTAAAAGTTTTTCCAATAGCGCATGGAGTAACATAGGACTGCTGAGTGACGTTTTTTTTCTAGATATAGCTTGATTTATCTCTGTTTGTATCTTTGATTTGAGTTGGGTGATAACTTTTTTATCTAACTGCTTACCTACAAAAGGTTGGTACAAGCTGGCCATAATATGATGCAATAATGTGCCCAATTGTAACGCTTCTGATTCATCTTTTGGAAGGCGTTTCTGCTTTAGTTGGAGTAAATATTTAAAATAAAATTGAAGCGGACAAGACAAATAAGTAATTAACGCAGAAGGGGTTAAACTAGAGGCCGTGGCCTCTTCATGTACCAAAAATCTATTTAATAACTGCATCACTCCATGGTCTTTCTCAATAACTATAGCGGTTTTAGCACTTGGTAAAGGGTTAATGGCATGATGGAAAGTTGTTATGTTTAACTTACTATCAAAAGTCAATTGTATTAACAATCGACTCATTTCATTAGAACTATCTAAATGATTTTTTTGAACATAGTAAGCATAAATATTTTGGGCACGCTGCAGTAATCTATAAAATCCATACGCAACCTTATTTTCCACTACTTTATCTACCAACGGCAACCCAAAACTAGCACGTAGGTCATATGGTAAAAAAGAATCACGATGTGTAAGCTTAGGAAAGTGGCCTTCATTCATGTTCAAAAAGAAAACATGTTCAAAATCTAAATTATAGGACTCAGCAACATCTATAATATAAAGC
This sequence comes from Candidatus Cardinium sp. cBcalN2, assembly GCF_022810445.1. Taxonomy (GTDB): domain Bacteria; phylum Bacteroidota; class Bacteroidia; order Cytophagales; family Amoebophilaceae; genus Cardinium. The sequence goes on from NZ_JAACGD010000068.1 coordinate 11,425, forward strand.
CCTAATAAGGGATTATCTTTATGCAATAATATCTTACTTCCTTTTAAACCACTCAGGAAAAAAGGAATAGAACACGCTATCATTTCTACGACTAATCCCTCTATATATTCCAATAGATAGCTTAATGCGCTTTTATTCACTTCTAAGAAAAGAGGATTGGTCTCTACAAAATGGTCATAGACATAGGTTAACCCTTCTTTAAGGTAAGGCAAAAGACCCTTACGACTCTTATTCAACCATAGATCAAATAGCTCAAAGCCACCTTGATATAAAGTACCATTTGATCCATCTTTTTGGAGTAATGGACGCATAGCAGTGATCTCTAATTGGGTGCTTGCTTGCAGAAAGGGATAACATAAGGCTAACACATCCGCCAAATGGTTGGCCATTTCCGGCTGCACCGGAGTAGCCATAGAAGCTTCCCAAAGTTGCACCAATCGGACTACTAAGCTATATATAACGGTAGCACTAAATGGATAATCTAATCTGGCATGCAGCGGAATAGGTAGATTAGAGAGCCGGTCCAATAAAGGTATAAGCAGTTGGCTACCACTGACTACTATGGCGGTTTGTCCGGGCAAAAACTTGGGTTGACCATCATCTGTTTTGGTTTGCAAGGCAACTACTATCGCTTCCACTTGTGCTACTATACTAGATGCTTCTATTAGAGAAACGCTTTTATGAGGGTCATTCAAATAAGTAAGCTTGGAGAAGCTGTTTTCAAACCATTTTTTTTCCCTATGCTGACGCAGGTAATGGCCGGCTAGGTTGAGCTCATTATCTAAATAATGGGTATCAACATCCCAAAACAAGGTGGTTAAAGCAAGCAAATGGCATTGCCTAATAAACCGCTCTTCAACGGGGGTTAACAAATTAAATCCAACAAAGATTAATTCCTGATAGGTAGCCATTATTTCCGGACAAGGTTGAGCCGTTTGATAGCATAATCCTTCATATCCCTCCCCTCTTTCTATTAATTTTTCTCTAAAAGCTGCGTACAGCATAGGTAACTTCTGACAAAAAAAAAGAGCTTCCACTGGTTGATCTAGCGATAGGGTGCTAGACTTTTTAAGAGATGCTAAGAGTGTTTTTTCGACCAAATCATTGTTGTTTATTTTTTTTTGCTGTAGTAAAGAGGCAAACAACGAAGCACTATTGACCAGATAGGTATCTATACTACTAAAGTCTTCTAGAAGGGAAATCCCCCAACTACAAAATTGCTCGAAAGATTCTTTTCTATTTAATATTTGCTCAGCTAAGCAATGGAGCATGCTTAGCAAGGCTATAGTAGGTAATAGTTTGAGGTTACTATGGGTCAAAATCAACTGATGCAAGGTTAAACAGGTCACACAGTCTTTCCATTTCTTCTTATCTAAGAAGAGGTTAAAATAATCAATAGATAGCTGCGTAGGAAATATAATAAGCCGTTTCCCTAGGCCATCTCCCTGATTCAAATGGTTGACAACAGCTGCTACAAAAGGAGGATATTGTTTAGTTTTCATTGGGTTGATACACACAGCAATAATTCTCCTAGAACTAAGGAGATTTTTCCATAACCTCAACTTAAGGAATTTGAAAAGCTAAACAATAATTTCCACAGTTTCCGTTGTAATATAGAGTATAAACAGGCTTAGCGTACAATAATTTCCCATATACAAGGCGACCCCATGATGATCAACTTTTGTCCATCTTACATGCATCATCTCTTCCAAATCTCTATGGCTTAAGTAAAAAAGCCATTTCATAAGGATAAATAAAATGGACGCACCATATATAAGGGATAGAAATACATCTCGTTCTCTGATAGGTTGTCCTTTTATAAAGATATGGTAAACTGTCATAGCTGTGTTAATTCCCATCGACCATAAGACAGCAGCTGAACGAGGTCTAAATCCAAAGCAAGCCATAATCATTGGAACTGTAACCGAAGGCGTATAGAAATAAAATACTTTATTTAAAAATTGTCTAATATTACTCATGTGTAATGTGATCAGAATGGTAGCTATACCTATTAAACCAGAGGATATTCGTACAACTCTTAGAGAATATTTATCAGTTCGTTCTCTAGAACCGGTTATGAAAGGCCATATATCATTAGCAAATAATACAGAACCTGTATGTAAATAAGCATCAACTGTAGAAATACATAAAGCAATAACAGATGTTATAAGCAACCCTTTGATTCCAGGAAAATGATTAAGCTGCATAATATAGTCTAGTATTTTTTGTTTAGGTGGAACACTATTGCCACTCGTGTATAAAGCAGCAATAACAACTAAAAATAGAAATGAAAAAACGATCCGAATCGTACCACTCTTGAAAAATACTTTGGTTGCTTGTTGAATAGAAGAAGACATATAAAAACGCTGAATTTGTGCTGGATCAAAAGTAAATATGGAATGCCAAATGAAATAAGTAAACAGATGAACTAAGGAGTTATCCCATGTAGGAGAGATATCCCAAGTAGCTACTTGGGATAAATTAAACTGTGACATATTGACAAATTTTTGCCAGTTAATCCATTGATTTTTACCATTATATAACAAAGTAAAAGTTAGAATAGGCAAACAAACAGTGAAAAAACAAAATTGATAAACATCTGTTAGCGCTACAGACCTGGCCCCACCTAAGATAGTGTAAGCCGTAACTAGTAGTCCTAAAATGACTGTGTAATAATTAGAATATGCTGGTGCATTACAAGAAGTAATAGATTCAATAATAATTAAACTAATCTTAAACTGAGCAGAAACTTTAGCTATCGTTACTACAATACCAAATATAGCTGTAAGAATTCGAACTGATCTCCCACATAGCCTACCCATAGATTCAGCAATGGAATAATCTCCTAGCCACTCTTTCATTCTAACAATAATGAACCGAGAAGCTAAATAAAATCTAAGTGGACTACCTAGACTTAGTATTAACATATATAATCCTTGATAGTAATAACCAGTTAGTTGAGTATGTAAAAAATTTCCTCCATATATGGTAGCTATTAAAGAGATAGTAACCACCCAAGTGGACATATTTCTACTGCCAACTGCATAGTCTTTAAATGTAGTAACTGATTTACTACAGTATAATCCTATTGCCAGTGTAGTGACTAAGAATACTATTATGTGTAGTAGTTGATATT
>NZ_JAACGD010000069.1 GCF_022810445.1 Candidatus Cardinium sp. cBcalN2
AATATCAACTACTACAGCTAATCAAGCGTTGTATAAATTTTTTGTCAAACTAGCTTTTAGTTTATTAATTCACCCAATGTATTTGTGTCCGTTCACCACTGTGGCAGCAGTACACATAAAAAGAAAAAATGCCCCTTGTAAAATAGTTGCGATCAGCAAGTAGCCCTTACAGCTGAAATAGAAAAACAGCCTGTTTGAAGCCCGCCAAGCGGGCGAGTTCTGTTTTTCCAGGTGTAAGGGCTGCTTGCTGAAACTTTTTACTGAGGGCTTGATTTTTTGGTTACTCTTTTATCAAGAAAAAAGTAACAATAAAGATTCATTTTTTACCAATGTCATGAACAGATACATTAAC
>NZ_JAACGD010000007.1 GCF_022810445.1 Candidatus Cardinium sp. cBcalN2
GAAATAGAAAAACAGTTGAGATGGAGACTAAAGGGCGGATTCTGTTTTTCCGGCTGTAACGGGCGGTTTCCGCAGCTTTTTACCAGGGCTTGATTTTTTGCTTACTTTTTTATCAAGAAAAAAGCAAGATAAAAAATCCTTAAGCCAGGATGGTGGAATTGGTATACACGCAAGACTTAAAATCTTGTGGCCTTAGGCCATGCGGGTTCGATCCCCGCTCCTGGTACAAACTTAATATTTTTCAGGTTGTCTTGATGGATGTGTATCCTATTTCCTTTTTAGATATTGTGGCATGTATAGGTTCATTTACAGCCGTTATCTCTATTCTTCCGCAGATTATACAGTCATATAGAACAAAATCTGTTAATGACGTCTCCATGTTGATGCTTTTGAATCTAACCGTTGCTTCAGTTAGTTGGACCATCTATGGGGCAATGACTGCTGATAAGCCATTGTTTTTGACTAACCTATTGCTCACTCTTGGTTCTTTCATTATGGTAGTGCTTAAACGAAAATACCAATCAGATAAGCCCTTATAAAGCTTATCTGTCCAGGCAATGGCGTTAACTTAAGATCTATATTTATTTGCTTACTAATTATAATAGTATATTAAAAAAGTGGTATATATCATGCTGTTTATCATTTAAAAAAGCATATAAATTTCTTACGTTGACGTCATTGACTGTTCAGGAAACAAGTAGTTAGGCCAGCCTTAAAATTTTTTTGAAGCCAATTATCTATCAATCTATTACATTATGCAACACAACAGTCTGATATATCATTTTTTTATTGATCCACTTGCACATGGTATGGCCTGTATGATCGTGGCTTACCTGGTTACACCTGCTCAGTTTGTAAAAGTAGTCTATCAAGAAACAGGCGAATCCTATACCTCTATTGTTAAAAGATGTATACGTACTAGAAATGTTAAATTATTTTTTTCTGGTGCCCATATTTATGCACTCCGACAGGTTATAGCTGCCTTGGCATTTGGTCTTTCACAATGGCTGTTTCTCTGTTCTACTGGCTATTATACGATCAATAATTTTACTTTATTGGTCATATGGGAGTGTTTCTTGGCTGGCATGGTCGAAACCATGGTAACGGTGTATAGCGAAGCGAAAGAAATTGCCGCTAATAAAGGGGCCTTAATGAAGCGAAAAGAAAAGGTTATGGATATCTTTACCCCTATTCTTTTAAGAAATATAGTAAGTGCTTCGGCCTGTATATTAGCCTATGAATTTACAAAAGATATCAATGGGGTTTGGATTAATATGCTGGTTAGTACGCTATTGGGTATAGTGGTATCTGCACTCACCATGCCATTTGATTTGATCGCTACACAAAATTGTGGATCTGAGGTGCCTATGACTTGGATAGGGCGTTTAAAACACAATATGGCTGTAGAGAAGCAGTTTTTTACGATTTTTAATGGATTAACCATGCGGATTTTGCAAATTGTTCCTTATTCTGTTGCGCATAGTCTAGTGATGGTTTTATTGGGGAATGGGTAAGGTGTTATATCTACTTTTTGCTTGATGAAAGCATTTGTTCATGACACTCGTAAAAAATAAGTTTTTTAATGCTACTTTTTGCTTGATCAAAAAGTAGCGAAAAAATCAAGCGCTGATGAAAAAAGTTACTGTAGGCTTAGTTTA
>NZ_JAACGD010000070.1 GCF_022810445.1 Candidatus Cardinium sp. cBcalN2
ATATCAACTACTACAGATAAAAAAGCACTCCATGCAACTTTGAAACCATTGCAACAGACTTAACCAATGCAGCATAAGAGGATAAGATGCGGTAATTTTTGCTTATTTTGCTTAAATTTGATATAGTATAAAACATATCCTGCAACAGGCTAGTTATGCCAATTGTAGTGCATCTGCGTAGCTTTACATCTTTTAACATCATAAAAATCTATGCACTTAGTTCCTGAAAGCTTACTTATTGCCGGCTCTTTTTTACTCTTTTTGAGTATTGTTATTACCAAATTATCTACTAGACTGGGAATTCCAGCGTTGATTATATTTTTATTGGTAGGCATGGCTGCAGGCCATGAAAAATTGGGCAATATTGACTTTCATAATCCTATAGCTGCTCAATTGCTGGGTGCTATTACCCTGAGCTTGATTCTTTTTACAGGAGGCATAGAAACTGAGTACAAGCATATACGCCCCATTCTTTGGAATGGTATATTACTGGCAACGGTAGGTATTTTAATTACAACTTTTAGTGTTGGTCTATTTATTTGGGGGATTACAACCCTTTGGGGGGGCAGTATGCAATTCTCCTTATTAGAAGGGTTACTGATGGGATCGATTGTAGCTTCTACCGATGCAGCTGCGGTCTTTGCGATTATTCGGTCTAAGAAGATGCACCTCAAGGCCAATCTCAGTCCGATGTTAGAATTAGAATCTGGCAGTAATGATACAATGGCTTATTTTTTAATGTTTTTATTCAAAAGTCTGCTCATCACCCAACAAGCGATTAGTCCCATAGCAGCGATTTGTACTTTTATTCAAGAAATGGTGGTAGGCGGATTAGCCGGTCTATTAGTGGGTAAGCTCATGCTGGTATTGCTGGATAACCTTCGCTTAGCCAACCGTTCTCTTTACCCAGGTTTGATGTTGGCTGTCGTTATTTTTACCTATTCAGCCACCCATTTTTTGCATGGTAATGCTTTTTTAGCCGTTTATCTTGTTGGATTAATCTTGGGCAATAAAGATTTTCCACATAAAAAAAGTATCATCCAATTTTGTGAAGGCATTTCTTGGTTAATGCAAATCATTATGTTTATTATGCTTGGGCTATTGGTTTATCCTGGTAAACTTATACCTATAGCTGGTATCGGCCTATTGCTTTCTATTTTTTTAATGTTCATAGCACGTCCGTTGAGTGTTTTTATATCATTGTGTTTTTCTAAAACATTACAATTCAACCATAAGGTTTTTATCTCTTGGGTAGGCCTTAGAGGAGCTGTACCCATTGTTTTTGCTACTTATCCATTGTTAGATAATATTCACCAAGCAGATATTATCTATCATATTGTTTTTTTTGTTGTGCTCACTTCCATACTATTTCAAGGCACAACCCTCTCGCCATTGGCCAAGTGGCTCCAATTAGAAGCACCACCAGTGGAAAAACACAAACCTAGCATCCAGTTATCCAAAGAAGTAGATAGTGAATTAATAGAGGTGATTGTACCAGAAGATTCTCCAGCTATCGGTAAAAAAATAGTACAGTTGAGTTTTCCAGAAAATGTATTGATTGTGCTTATAAAAAGAAATGGTGTATATGTTATTCCTAGAGGCGATACCGTTATTATTGGATTGGACTTGCTGATGATTATGGCAGAAAAAAAGCAAACCATTCCTATTGTAAAGGAACAACTTGGTATAGTAGATTAGTGCGTTTTTAATTATAATTGTAGTTAGCTTATAACAAGCTGTAGCCTTTACAAACGCTTAAATAAACAACAAATATGCATCAGGAATATGATCTTATTATAATTGGAAGTGGTCCCGGTGGATATGTTGCTGCCATTAGGGCTGCTCAGTTAGGGATGCATGTTGCGGTCATAGAACAAGAAGCCCTTGGTGGTGTTTGTCTGAACTGGGGTTGTATTCCTACCAAAGCATTACTCAAAAGTGCCCAGGTATTTGATTACTTTAATCATGCTGCAGCTTATGGTATTGAAGTAATGGAAGCTAGGCCAAATTTTAAAGCCATCATGCAGCGCAGTCGGGATGTAGCAGCTACCATGAGTAAGGGCATTCACCATCTTTTTAAAAAGCATAAAATTACGCTTTTAGAAGGACGTGGTAAATTATTACCCCATAATACGACCTCAGTAACCACACCAGAAGGTACTACCCACCTCTACCATGCTCAACATATTATTTTGGCAACGGGTTCACGGAGTCGTCAGTTACCCCATCTACCTATTGATGGCTCCCATATTATGGGCTACAGAGCAGCACTTGCACGCACTACTCAACCCAAGTCTATAGTCATTGCAGGAGGAGGCGCTATTGGATGTGAATTCGCTTATTTTTACCATACAATAGGCTCCAAAGTCACTTTAGTGGAATATGCTCCTTATTTATTGCCACTTGAAGACGAAGAGATATCTAAACAAATTCTAAAATCTTTTAACAAAAAAGGCATACAGGTCTATACGGCTGCAGAAGTTACCAAAGTAGATGTTGGGGGGCCTACCTCTATAGCCCATGTTGCTACCCAATCAGGTGATCTAAAGATTGAAACTGAATTGGTACTTTCTGCGGTTGGTGTGCAACCTAATATAGAAGATATTGGTTTAGAGGCAAACGGCATACTGATGGAAGGTGGTAAGATTGCGGTAGATGGCTATTATAGAACCAGTTGTAAGGGTGTCTATGCTATTGGAGATCTGGTCAAAGGGCCTGCTTTAGCCCATGTAGCATCAGCAGAAGCTATTATTTGTGTAGAGAAAATAGCAGGACTCACGCCAGAGCCACTAGATTACAACAATCTACCATCTTGTACCTATACGCAACCTGAAGTAGCTTCCGTAGGTTATACAGAAAAAGCTGCAAAAGAAGCCGGTTATAAGATTAAGGTAGGTGTTTTCCCATTCTCTGCCTCTGGTAAAGCCCATGCGGCCGGTTTGCCAGAAGGGTTTGTAAAAGTGATTTTTGATGCCGAATATGGCGAATGGCTAGGTGCACATATAGTAGGCGCCCATGTAACAGAAATGATTGCAGAGGTAGTCGTTGCACGTAAACTAGAAACTACCGCATATGAAATTCAAAATAGCACTCATCCACATCCGACCATGTCGGAAGCCATTATGGAGGCTGTTGCTGCTGCCTATGGGGAAGTGATTCATCTTTAATATTGTGCGCTTTATAAATCATTAAAATCATTATGTAGGCTACTTTTAAAAAAAGTTATTGAACTATTTAAATATCCTGTATATTTGGTAAGATGGTTTTTGGCTTTAGGATAAATATAAAATATTAAATTACGTAGATAGAAAAACGGCAATCTATTTTTTTGCATTGCATACTAGTTACTGAATTAGGCTATAAAACAAATTTGCGTTCAGCATGGAAAAAACAGAATCATTACACACTAATCTAGAAGATGGTATTTTAACCATTACCTTTAAAACCGATTCAAAATCTTTCACTTTAACAGATAAAAAAATGATCGCGTTGCGTAATGTCATTCAAGAAGTCTATGACAATGACCACATAGAAGGCGTAATCATTACTGGAGAAGGTGAAGAAATTTTTTCTCTGGGTTCAGAGGTTTCTGAATTACTCAAACTCAGTGAATTGAATGCAAGAAAGTTTGCAGAAAATGGTCAAGAGGTATTGGCTTTTATAGAAAACTGTCCTAAGCCTATTTTAGCTGCTATTAATGGTTACGCTTTAGGATCTGGTTTTGAGCTAGCATTGGCTTGCCATTTTCGATTTGCGTCTGAAAATGCTATTTTTGCTTTTCCAGAAGTTACTTATGGTGTTATTCCTGGATTTGGCGGTACACAACGGTTAACCCAATTGTTGGGCAAAACTAAAGCATTAGAATACCTAATGACTGGTAAACGCATAGGTGCAGAAGATGCAGAACGTATGGGATTAGTGAGTGAAGTGGTCAGTTACAAGGAAGAGATGCTCAAGAAAGCTAAAAAATGGCTTACGGCTATTGTAAATAATTCAGACTTAGCCTTGGGTATGTTGGTAACTTGTGTCAATGCAGCTGAAAATCCAGATGAAAATGGTTTTCAAACAGAAGCAAATGGTTTTGCTAACTGCTTTAAAGCAGGAGATCTTAAAGAAAAACTAATGCAACTGATTGATAAACAAGCACTTCTAGATATGAAATAGTTTAAATTAAACAATAGATTAGCTTACATACTTTAGATGCTTTTCATCGGAAACGATAAATGTAATGTAGCTTATCTGGTTCTTCCGAATAAATCCTAAAATAATTTGTGTAACATAAAAAAATAGCTAAATTTGCTTCAGGTTATTTTCTCGGTATTTTATAGGTTTATTTCTATATCTGTTCCTCTATGGAAAACAGATGTAATAGGTTTTCGGGGTAGAAATTATACTTAGTATAGATTTATATCTGTACTGCACATGTTGTTAACATACGAATTTAAATTAAACAATGAAAAACAACTTAAAAAATAATTTTTTAATAAACTTTTACCTCCTTGCTGCACTTGGATTGGCTGGATGTACTCATTATAGAAAAGCTGAATTAGGGCTTCTAGAAACAAGGAACCAAAGTCATGCAGTATTGTCGCAACCCGAGCTATTGATCCTCAAAAAAGATGCTCAACTAGTCAAAGAACGCTCTAATATTGAAGTAACTGTTGATACGGCTGGTGCTATTGGTGCAGTGGCTACCGGTCTTACTGGAGGTACTTTTTGCAGTCTACTGGGTGGATTTAGTGGTGGTTGGTATGCTGCTTGTACAGACGCTCCTATTAGTCAGGGCATCGGCTATGGCGCTGCTAAGGGTTGGGATTTTGGTTACACCGTTTCGGCTCCTATTGGCAGGCATACTGTTCGTATAGCTACCTCTGGTTTAATATTGGCTGGATCATATGGTTATCAAGCACTTGAGTGGCTTACTGCTCATGCCTACTACGGTATTAATTCCATATATAATCCTGTGATGACACCCCCAGAAGATTTGACTGATGTCAGTGATTTCACTATTTCTGAACCGAAAGAAGACCCCGATTACTTAGTAATTGAGCCTAATGCAGCAAAGACAACGCACCCAAGCAGTGAAGTTGGTTCTAACTGGCCTTTTGTTGACACTATGGCTCGACTTGTAGCATTAGCATAGCTTTAGTTAATAGTGTACCTATTTAGCCCCTACCCATAGGGGCAGATTATACCTAAACAAAGTATTCGTTAATGCAATGGCGTCAATTTAAGCATCATATTTCATTGATTATTAAATAAAATAGCGTTTTTGAATGGATGATTAGTATCTCATCTTGCTTATGACCACCGATAAAAAATTTAGCACGCAGTAAAAATAAAGAAAGTATCTATTTCCGAAAAGAAAAATCATAATTCACCTCCCTTCGTGGGCTTCAAACAAAATCATTTTCTATCCCGTTGGGAAACAGTTATTTTAAAGACTATATTTTACTGAAATTGCCAAATGTTTCCATTCAGCCTTATGGCAGCAGTACATACAAAAAGAAAAAATGCCCCTTGTAAAAAGTTGCGATTAGAAAGCACACACTTACAACTGAAGTAGAAAAACAGCATGTTCGAAGCCCGCACAGTGGGCAAGTTCTGTTTTTCCAGCTGTAAGGTATGCTTTCAGCAACTTTTTACCCAGGGCTTGATTTTTTGCTTACTTTTTTATCAAGAAAAAAGTAAGATAAATATTCCTCTGACTTCATGCTATGTTGATAGATTGGTATGTTTATTTTTATAATAAAAAATAGCTCAAAGAATCAACCCTTTAAATTCAGTTTTTAATTGATTATCAATGATTTATATTTTTTAATTCTATCTATTTTTCATAAAATTGTAAATAAGCAAAAGCATATACCTTAGGGGCAATTGGGCCTAATTAAGGTTGCTTTTTGCTTTGATTCAAGCTAAGCAGATGGAACCATATGAATATAGATTATCAAATATGCATGGTAAGCATGCTGCTTAGTGGGCGTTATATCTTATCATTTTAAAAACAAATACAGATGAAAAATAAATATAGACAATATAAAGCAAGCTTACTGATGGGACTATTAACCTTATATACTTTGTCTTCTTGTGTTAACACACGGCAAGCATCAGATTTCAGCTTTAAAAAAACTATAGTTGGTGCTTTGGTTTGCGCTAATGGTAATGGTATGCCTGCTTCTGCTGCTGTTGGTTCGCCTAATTCAATTACACTCAGTAATCCAAACAGTGGGATAGTAGCGTCAACAAAAGATAAGTGTTTCAATGAGTGTTTAAGTACCTGTATGGTTAATCCTTCGTTAATAGATGATTCCGATGCCTTACTCAAGAAAGCGTTATTGAATAAAAATTTTTCAGACAATCATACACCTGAATCTACAGAATTGCAAGGAGAAGCAAGTTGGCTAAATTACAAATATGTGCATAACACCTCAAAAGAAAGTCCAACAACTGTTAATTACAAACCTTTAGTTCATTACAAAGGGATATTTAATTATGAAGAGGTATTCAATCACACGCCCTTGAATACAACTTTGTTTTCTTCGATTCATAAGACATACCCAATCTCAACCTTCGAAAAAGCAACCTATATTTTAATGGAAACAGGTGTGCCTCTCAATAAACAAACGTTTGAATATTTGTGTAACCAAGGGTTGGATGTAAATGTCAAAGACAGTACAGGCAGAACATTGCTTATGTGGATCGTCAAGAATTTTTGGGGCCTAGAAGTTAAAGATCTAAGGATGGTGATTCGTGCTTTTTTAGACACTGCCTTAGAAAAGGGTATAAAAGTGGACTTCGATGCAATAAACGCTGCTGGTTTAAGTGTTTTCGAAAATGAAACGGTACTAAATGAACCTCGTATTAGAAAATTATTAAATTCCTATAGAAAGAAGTTTAATAGTACAAAGAAGCCTAAAAATTAAAGTGTTTCATGAAAGTTACCTACCTGCAGGCTAACACGCAGCTATAGGAATAATAGTATCAATTGAAGAGATCAAGCTTTCGTAAAACTGATAAAGCAAGATGTAGGGAAGTTTTTCTTTGCATCTGTAAGCTATGCTTGCTGATCGCAAATTGTTACAAGGGGCCTTTTTTTCAAAACATAGCCATAGCGCTGAAAATATATCAAATAAATTGAATATCAATTTATTTGATATATTATAGAGTACCTATTCACCATTGTGGCAGAACCACCTACAAAAAGAAAAAAGGCCCATTGTACAAAAAGATTGATACGCTGACTATTACCCCCCTTTTTTAATCCAATCACCTATCTTCTGTATTGTCATTTCTCATACCATTATTTCTTGCAATTATCTTTATTTTTTGTTATTAATACGTTAAGTAAAAAAACTAAAATTGTAGATAAATCTAATTATAGATAAGTTAAGAGGTTGCTCCGTTCGATGGCGCTTAATTAAGGTTGTATTTTATCTGAAATTAAGCCGATAGAACAGACAAATATGATAGGCTATGGGATATATATGGGCAGCAACCTGCTTGGTTACGATTATAATACTATTTATTTAAAGATCAATACTATGAAAGCTTATACACGCTACAGAGCAGGTCTGCTCGCTGGACTATTAATTTTAAATACCTTATCTGCTTGCGTAAATGTACATACAAGGAAAGAGCTAGGGTTTTCCATCCCTGCTAAGCTCCAAAGATTCCATCAAAGATCCCAAAGATTATGGAATAGGAGTTCGCCATGGGCTAAGGTTTTTTATGTAACAGCCGCACTAACTTTAGTGCTTTCTCCTATTGTAGGCTGGTATGTTATTTATCATCATGCTGAGGTTGGGCATGGAGCAAATCAAATAGGTCTGGGGACATCTCCTGCTCCTCCCTTTATCCCTAATCATACAATCGATGAACCAGTAACACCCATTACAGATCCGACAGGCAATGAAAAATTTGTTAGTAGTAACGCAACAGAAGTACCAGTTAGCAACACAACAGAAGTACCATTCACTGTTGAGGATCCTAGGCGCATAACTGAGGCAATATTGACATATTTGAAAAAGCAAGGCTTCTCAATAGACAGCATCAAATATGCCTGGGAACAGGGTCTATATAAAAATGCAACGGATCAAAATGGATGCAATCTGCTACATCTAATAAGCGAATCGAAGCAACCAAATGATAAAGCAGAAGTGGTAACCTTTTTAACTGAACAAGCCGTGAATGCAAGTTCAATATGCCCAACCACCTCATTTTAATAACCTCAACATTGTTGTATAGAGCTAGCTTCGTGTATTTATTCAGCACTGTAGCAGAGCCAAAAAAAGCAAAAAGTAACATTAAAAAGTCCCTTTTTATCTTGGAATTATATTTACTTTTTTTGTGATATGAATCCTATCATTTTTATCCAAATTATTGATAACCTTCTCTGTTCCATTAAACATCAAATACTATGAAAAGGTATCTAAATTATATCGTGACCCTATTTACCGCACTATTAAGCCTGAACATTTTTTCTTCTTGTATAAGGGGAACACGTCTAAGGCGCCAAGCAATGGATGCCGGAAAAACTGCTTTAGATTCTACCTTACATGAAAAAGCAAAAACAAGCTCTGAATTAGATCAAACACCGAACAAAGGAAGTAGGCTGACACCACTCGGTCTATATATAAACAAAGGTTTTAAGTCATTAGTTATTGCTTTAGTTAATGCAAAAAGCACCAATATTAACGATACAGGGGAAGCACCACCTTCACTCTTCTATGCGCTGCAGTGTAAAAAACCGGATATAGCCGTGGCTTTATTGCAACACACTAGATGTAAGGAGTTAGATGTTACATATACTCATCCAGAAACAGTAAATACTGCTTTGCATCTGGCAGCAGCAGGTCATCTAGATGTTGTAAAAAAACTTGTAGAAGCTAAAGCAGATGTGAATGCGAAAAATAAGCAAGAAGAAACGCCTCTCTTTTTAGCATCAAAAACGGGTAACCTAGAGATAGTTAATCTTTTACTTAGAGAACCAGATATTGTTTTAAGTACCCCAGATTATACTCATTATAATAATCTTCTGGAATGGGCAGTTAATAAGAATGATGGAGGCATAACACAATTGATTTTACAATTTAAACCTAAGTTTAATAATCAAGATCATGACTATTTGTTCCGATTAGCCGCATCAAATGGTTATCTGGATACAGTTAAGGCTTTTTTAGAAAGACAACAAGATATTGATGTAAATAGCCAAAATGAAGATGGATATACTGCCTTGCACCTGGCAGCTGAAAAGGGCTATACAGAGGTAGTTAAAGAAATCTTAAACAATAAGCAGATTAAGATTGATATAAATAGCCAAAATGAGGATGGAAATACTGCATTGCATATAGCGACTATGAAAGGACGTACAGAAGTAGCTAAACTACTAATAAATAAGGAGAAGATTAATGTAAATGCACAAAATAAAGAGGGATATACTCCCTTGCATCTGGCAGCTCTGAATGGGCATACAGAGATAGTCAAAGAACTCCTAGAGAATGATAAGATTAATCTAGATGCAAATAAATCGGGACAGACTGCCTTGCATCTGGCAGCTAGGGAGGGACATACAGAGGTAGTTCAAACACTCCTAGAGAATGATAAGATTAATCTAGATGCAGATAAATGGGGACAGACTGCCTTGCATATCGCAGCTATGAATGGGCATACAGAGGTAGTCAAAGCACTCCTAAAAGTGTAGTAGTTGATATTTAATCTGACATTTGATAATTTGTGTTGATATAAATAACAACAACTATTATGAACTTACATCAAAAAATCATCAAGCCGAAATTAGGCTTATTGGAGCTAGC
>NZ_JAACGD010000071.1 GCF_022810445.1 Candidatus Cardinium sp. cBcalN2
AGCCCTCAGTAAAAAGTTTCGGTAAGCAGCCCTTACAGCTGGAAAAACAGAACTCGCCCGCTTCGCGGACTTCAAACAGGCTGTTTTTCTATTTCAGCTGTAAGGGCTGCTTGCTGATCGAAACTATTTTACAAGGGGCGTTTTTACTTTTTCTACGTAGCTTTGCCACTGCGCTGAACGGCTACCTTTTTTATCAAGAAAAAAGTAAGTTAAAAACATCTTATTTGCCACTAACTTGAACAGATACTACTTTTTTTTGACAAAAAAGCTTTTTTTACCAATGTCGGGAACAGATATCCTTGATCAACCTTTGACCTTTATATACATTAATTCCTCTATCTCTGCTGCCTCTATAGGAATCTTTTCTGTTAAGTTTTGCACACCATTTGACCTGATCACCACATTATTTTCTAGTCGTATGCCTATATTTTCTTCTTTAATATAAATACCAGGTTCTATAGTTAAAACCATATTAGCTACCATGGTACCATGCACATCCCCTAGGTCATGGGTACTGAGCCCCAAATGATGCGAAATACCATGCATGAAATATTTTTTATAGAGGGGCATCCCTTTAGGTTGGTTTTTAATATCTGCAGCTTTGATAAGTTTGAGTCCTATCAATTCACTTTCTACTAACGCAATTATTGCTTGGTTATAGTCCCCAAAAGATAACCCTGGACGCAATAGTGCTTGTGCTGATTGTAAAATCCGTAGTACAGCATTATATACTTGCCTTTGTCTGGTTGTAAATTTCCCATCAATAGGTATAACCCGTGTTACATCAGCTGAGTAATTAGCATATTCTGCCCCTACATCTATCAGCAGCAACTCACCAGCTGGGCAGGCTTTATTATTGTTGATATAGTGTAAAATACAACTATTGGCACCACTGGCTACGATAGGCGAATAGGCAAACCCCCTAGAACCTCTTCTGATAAACTCGTAGACAAGCCTTCCTTCTATTTCATATTCCATTAATCCAGCATGAATCCTTGGTAAAATCGATCGAAAACCTGCTTCTGTAATATGGCAAGCCTCTTGTATAAGCCCAATTTCTGCCTCTTCTTTTATGCCACGTAGCTTTTGCATAATTGGTGCGATACGGGCATATTGGTGCAAAGGATAGTGTGCTTTACACCAGCTGATAAAACGTCTGTCTCTGGTTTCTACTGAAGAGTTAGCCCTTACATGTTCATTCGTATTAAGGTATATATAGTCGACTACACCCATTAGGGTATGAAAGATCTGGTTAAACTGGCTAGTCCAGTATACGGTTGTAATCCCACTTATGCTGCTAGCTTCTTCCTGGGAATATTTATGTCCTTCCCAAATAGCTAGTGTTGCATCTGTTTCTTTTATAAATAAAATGGCTCGCCATTCGGTTTTGATGGCATCTGGATAAAGTAGTAAAATCGTCTCTTCTTGATCTAGGCCAGAAAGGTAAAATAGATCACTGTTTTGGACAAATGGCATCGTTCCATCTGTATTTTTGGGCATCAAGTCATTGGACTGAAGTACTACTAAGCTATTGGGCTGCAGATGCATGGCTAATTTTTTTCTATTCTGTATGAATAGATTTGGATCAATATGTTGATAACGCATGGGGATTGTCTTTACAAGGTTCCGATTAAAAGTCTAATACTGGATTATTTTACTTAAAAAAAGTTACCAAAGTATCTTTAGATAACAGGATCGATACTTTTCTACCATCTGGTGTGTACATGCTATTGGTAGATGAAAATAGCTGTGCCAATAAAACATCTATTTCAAGACCATTTAGTTTGGTACCATGTGGTATACTGGCTTTTTTAGCCAATGCCCTAATGAAACACTCCGACGTTTCCAATTTATGTTTACTGTTGTTAAACTTGAGCTGTTCTATGAGTCCTTCTAGTAATTGTTTGGGTGAATGATAGCTCAGTTCAGCTGGACAGCCATGAATAATAATAGTAGATTCCCCAAATGGATCAATCATAAAACCTAATGAACGCAAAATAGATGCATTGTCTAGTAAAACCATATAGTCCACCGGATTTACTACTAAATGTTCTGGCATCAGCAACTGTTGTGATGCACCACTTTTATTTTGAAAGTGATCTATAAACTTATCATATAACACCCGTTCATGTGCTGCTTGCTGATCAATTAAAAGTGCACCAGACTGTACCTGTACCATAATATAACAGCTATACAATTGTATAGCTGTTGCTACATTAGGTTGCTGATGAAATGTTTCAATCGTTCTCTCTAATGAGGCTTTATTTAATGGAAGTGAGAGAGGCTCGCTACTATCTTTGTGATCTGTAAATAAACTTTGCCAATTGGTAGGTGGCCTGAAAGTTGAACGAGTACGATCTACTTTAAATGGTTTATAGCTACCCTCTTTTTCTGAAGATGTAGCATGATGATTTATTTGAATAGGATGGCTAAAACGTAACAGAGAAAAATTAGTGTCTTGTTCAAAGTCTAAAGAATCGACTACATGGTGGGTAGCTAAACTTTTTTTTATCGCAGCTTGCAAAATCGCATAAAGCGCCTTTTCATCTTGAAATTTAATCTCTGTTTTAGTAGGATGCACATTTATGTCAATCAATTGAGGATCAATTGTTAAATAAATCACATAAAAGGGAAAGCTATCTATTGGTAAGAGCCTTTCATAGGCATTTTTAATGGCATGATTTAGAAATGGACTTTTTATAAAACGTTGATTTACAAATAAAAACTGCTCTCCTCTTGTTTTTTTTGCTTGTTCTGGTTTGCCTATGTAACCTTCTATAGCCACTATATTAGTAGTTTCTTTACAGGGGATCAATTGTTTTTTATAGTTTTCTCCAAAGAGATGTACTATTCTATAGCTTAACTTTTCTGGCTGTAGTTTATATATTTCCATATCATTGTGGTAAAGGCTCCATGCAATGTCTGTTCTGGCAAGTGCTGCATGTTGGACCTCTTCTAAGATATGTTTGAATTCTACGGGATTAGATTTTAAGAAATTTCTCCGTGCTGGAACGTTATAAAATAGATTTCTAACACTAACCTTAGTACCTGGTGATGTAGCAATTGCTTCCTCTTTTTTGATCTTAGATCCCTCTATAACCATAGCAATCCCAATAAACGCTTCATGTAAACAGGTTGCTATTTCTACTTGTGCTACTGCTGCAATAGAGGCCATAGCCTCTCCTCTAAACCCCATAGTCTGGATCTTAAATAAATCATCTGTATGGGTAATCTTAGAAGTGGTATGTTTTTCAAAACAGATTCGAGCATCTACTGCACCCATGCCTATACCATCGTCAATCACTTGAATAAGTTGCTTACCGGCATCTTTTATAACAATCTTTATGGTTTTGCTTCCTGCATCTATGGCATTATCTACTAATTCTTTTACCACAGAAGCAGGACGTTGTACCACTTCCCCAGCTGCTATTTGGTTAATCAGTAAGTCGGAAAGAAGACGAATTGTATTCATGTATACTGACTATAAGATGATTAGCATAGTTAGAACGTTTAAACACACTTTAAAATAATAAAGTAAGCTACTTTGCAAATATAATGGCTTGTAAGTAGAATAAAACGTTATAAAAGTTTTTTGTTATAAAACAACCTTACGAAAGGTTAGCTAACTGTGTTGATTAGATTTCTTTAAGCTGGCTTATATCACGTAATTTGGAGGAAAAAGACAACGGGCAAAAAATGCAGTCTAATGGGTCTAATATGAGGAGTTAAGTAGAGGCCCGACGTTTAAATTATAAGCTGAAGCGTTCCCACCAAAGCAATCTATTAAATAATAAGGGGAATAATTTTGCTGATTCTATTTATTTTTAATAAATTTGGCAAAATAGCTCTCGTACCAAACGAATAATCATGCGACCACAATGATAAGCAACTAGCATTGTAAGTGCACCTGGCCTGCTATAAGAAGTAGCCTAAGTAAGGCTTTGTAGCTTATAATAAAAACAAAAACAAAAACAAAAACAAAATCATGCAAAAAAATACAAATAAATCCAGTTAATATACAAACGAAAGATGGGTCCAAATATCATTTTACTAATTATTAGTACGTTTTTATTTGGTTTTAGCTTGACTCAATGCGGTAACACGGATACTCATATTTTACCAAAAAGAGATACAAGGCTACTACCTAAAATACTATCTTCTAAAAATAGTGCTAAACCCATTCTAGGTCTAGTAAGTTGTTTACGTTCAGATAGCCACCTTGGCCTTGTAGAATGTAATATGCCCAATCAACATGTAGTACCTGAAACTAGAAAAGTAGGACTCATTTTTTATGCTTCCAAACCATTGGTTGATTGTGCAGCCATTGATTTTTCCAGTCAAGGAGTTAAGTTAACCTATTGTGATGGTAGTATTGCAGTACTTAGTAGCTTTATAGAGCTTGATGGCAAGTTATTTGATGCGTTCTTAAAAGAAGTAGCACCATTGAGTAAGAAAAATAATAGGTTAGCAGCAACCTATGACAGTGATTTTACTATTTTCACTGCTCAAGACTATGGCATAAAAGAACTTAATAGTCTTGGAAATAGTATAGTGTTACTTGAGAATAACCTAGATAAGACCAAACTTCAAGATATTGAGCATGCAGGTTTTATGTTTACAGAATCTACCCGTCTATGTACTAGTAAGCTTGCTGAGTTGATTAAAAACCTCTCAAGCCATACTACTCAATACACAAGCGCAATCTGTGCTGCTTCGGTTGCTGGAAACAGCTTACAGCCTTCTGCAAACCCATTAGGCCATGCTGCTTATGGTTATATTAAAAAAGGTAACCGTTATCGTTTGATGCTATTAAATAATAACACATCCTCCACAGGCAGCCAGTATAAGCGCAGTGATGTAAATAATAACATATACTCCACAGACAGCCTGTATAAGCGCAGTGATGTAAATAGGAATATAATACTACAAGTAGATCAGTTAAAACCAATTAAGCCTACTGAAGCAGAAATAGCTACTCCAGATGATTCGAAAGAATCCAACGAGACTGCTGATACGAGGTTACAAACAGAATCTAGCCTAGCAGTAGAAGATAAAAATGATCACCATTCAATACCTAACCAAACTGATGATATTAGGGCCCCACTGGAGTCTATTCCAACAGTAAAAGATGATAATGATGCCAACTTACAGTCTAACTTGACAGATAGTGGTTCTAAGTATAGCGCTTATTTTTCTGACAACGAAAATTTGGATATGCTAGATAGACCTAGCCAGAAAACTAATATTACTGATTATCATCATTATATATGTCAAAGTTTCGATTCAGACACTGATGAGGATAGTTACATTGATGATGAATGTTTTACACGACACGATAAGCAATACAAATTTGATAATTTATATAAAAAATGTATACATAGTGAGAATAATGTCTCCGACGAGGAGCCATGGACTGATGAGGATAATGATGGTAATACTGATCAGGATAATGATAACTTCATTTATGATAACTATGAGGACCAGGATTATTTTAACCTTGATTATCAAGACACCTTATATGTAATATAGGATATACAAGAAAATAAATCTGATTCGACAGGTAATCAAGATGAAGATTCGGAGATAAACAATCAGCAAAAATAAAATTATGTTTCTAGGCAATAACTATTAAAAAGAAGATGTTTTTTACTTTTGCTTTTAATTTAATAAACATCAATTTTTAACCTTGTGCCTAGTAGCTATACATTATCTATAGCTAGAATTGCTATAAACGCAGACAAAAATTCTAAAGGTAGATCAGAATAATTTGATAAAAATTTATTAGATTAATAACCAGAAAAGCAAATAGGCAGCCTTTTGAAACAGTAAAAATAATCTAGTAATAAGAAATAGCCACTATATAATTTAATGATCATGAACCGATTTGAAGAATTAAAAACATTGATACTTTCATTAGAGGATGAGTTTCATAAGTTCTATGAGAAAGACAATAAAGCAGCTGGCACAAGAGTTCGTAAGGGGATGCAAACGCTAAAAAAAATCGCACAAGAAATTCGAACTGATGTCTCAGCATCTAAATCATCTATGGAGGATCTAAAAGGTTCAGATGGTAAATAAGCTTAACAACCAACTTCATCAAGCACCAGCCAGGAAGCAAATTGTTGCAGCTCGTGCCATCTATCCCAGTGCACCACTGTGATAGATAGGTCTACATCTAAAAAATACTCCTTATAAAAGTTGCCATCAGCAGAAGGAGCTTTTACCCCATTTTTTAACTAGCTCAAACCTCGCCGTTCAGGCAAGGACATCAATTTACAGGGCTCGGTTTTTAGCTTGCTTTTTTATGCATAAAAAAGCAAGCTAAAAACTCTATTTAAGATAATAGCTTGTTACCTGATCAAAAAGTGGAGTTAAAACTCTTTTTTTGATCAAATTCCGGAAATACAACTTATACAATTCACTTTTTTATTTTATATTTGTGTAGCCTTTTTTCTATTGCCCTAGAAAGGCTATAGATTTAGCTTTATGGTGAATGTAGCTCAGCTGGTTAGAGCATTGGTTTGTGGTACCAAGGGTCGCGGGTTCGAATCCCGTCTTTCACCCATTATTATGGGGTAAGCGAAAAGTACCCCTTACAGATAAAATAAAAGAAAATTTGAGATAGAAGCTAAAGTAGCGATGCTGTTTTTTCAGCTGTAAAGAGTGCTTTTTGGCCCCAATTATACCTATCAAGGTGACGTTTTTGCCTTTGCTGCATCAACTTGCCACAGCACTGAGTCCACGCCTATTTAAGGTGATTGGTAATGATCTATATTTTTAATTTTAAGTTTATGATTTACATAATCAATTGGTTTAAACGCTTTGCCTTATTTTGCTTAGCTATAGTCTTTTGTCAGGGATGTTTTTGGAGGGTTTCTTCTAATAAAAACAAATCTATGTCTCCAAGTCCCTCCAGGTCACTATTGCCGAATCCTAACCAAACACGCTCACAAAATAATAAAAAAGATAATAAGGTATCTGTAGAAAATACTAAAGAAAACGATTATAAAAATCCAGAAAATGAGCTAGAAAATAAAAAAGTAGACCTACTTGCGCAAAAGTTTATATCTACCTGTGCCACGCTACCTAAATCTACTAACTCAACAGTAAACCAGCATACTAGTCAAGAAAATGTTCAAGAACCGTATAAAGTACCTGAGCAACAAAATATGGTGCAATACAAAGAAGGATTACGTGAAATGGGACTACCTGAGCAACAAATCGAAGAATTGGTAAAAATTACCAATGATGCATATGCTAAGTTAAGAGCAAAATTGCTTGAGTTACCTCCTGATAAGCGTCAGGATCTATTTGATTCCATAGAAAGGACAGAAAAGCTACAAAAAGACATACGTGAAACTGGAACACAGTTGAACAATCTTTTAAAAAAGGGTGCCAAAAAAGACCTTCAGATAGAAGCTAGTATATCTGAACCTAGCTTAAAAAACTTTATTGAGGTATGTCAAAAGGAATTTGCAATTACACGAGATTATATAGACCCTAAGGATAATATAAGTCTTTACACTCTCCAAGTGCAGAACGACAGTCTTGTGCTTTATTGTAAAAAACTGCAAACAGTATTCCTTCAATGTTCAGCTGAAGACCAACAAGCCCTCCAAACTTCTTTGAACAACTTGGTAAATTTAGGCAAGAGCAACCTAGAAGAAGCAAAAGCCGTTAAGCAGCTCATACCCGATTCTATAGTAAAAGAGATTCAACAAATAAATATAGAAAAAGTAGAAAAACAAGCGAAAGTATTAGAGAACACTATACTAAAAAACGATTTAAACAACATCTTAGAGCAAGAAGGGAAACAAGAGATGATAGAACCAGATTTAGACTAGTATAACCTATATATTTTAGTCAATTTCAGAGCTTTTGCTATTTACATTGACATACAGCATATTCTCTGCTCTATAGTACAGCCAAGCCAGAACGTTTAATGGCGGCTGACAAGCAGCTGGGCATGGATGTACTTTCACCCTGACGTCTTTATTGATTTAAAGTTTTAGCCAATCTTTTTTTCGCCAATTAGTCTCTCAAACCTTTTTTTAATAAAAGAGGTTGTAATATAAGTGGCTGTAGGTAATCCAAGAAGTTCTATCATAAATTTTTGTCTTTCGTTTTTTATTATGATACGTATAGTTATATGGTTATACGTCCATTCAAGGTAATGGCTCACCATCTATTTAACCTTGACTTATTTTTAATTTTAAGCTCATGCGGTACATAAAAAATTTGTTTAAAATCCTCATTTTATTTTCTCTAACTACAGTTTTATGCCAAGGATGTAGGTGTTCATCTAATACTAAAAAACAATACAAAAAAGTTTCACAAAAACCTGATAAATATCATTTTCATAATGATAAATCACCTACGGAAAGCCCTAAAGTAGAAAGTCTTATTCAGCAGCCGGTCATCTCTACCGCTCAGACAGAGTCACCTGACAATGATGACAATGATGAAAATAATGAAAAACCGCAGATAAATCCCCTTGAGGAACCATTTATGCCTAATCTTTCGGGATCACTTAACTCTACCGATTCTACAGAATCCGAGTATTCTAATAAAGAAGAAATTAAAAAAATTTTTGAAACAGCTAGAGAAAAAACTATTAACCAATACAAAACACAATTACGTAGACAAAACGAAGTACGATCACCTCAACAAAAACTATCCGAAGACCAGATCCAAGAGTTGATACAACTTCAACGGGACGACCTGGATGCAATAAACAAAAAAAGACTTGAATTCCCTTTTAAGCAGGCAAAAGCGCTAGCTGATTCTACACAAGATCAACTAAATCATGTAGAAGACATTAATGAGATTGGCAACAATTTATCTGATTTGTGCACACAATGTGATAAATCGATACGCATAACCAAATAAAGACAAAAGTTAATCCATCTCAACCTATATTTCACCAACTTAATTAATGTGCTTAAATAGGAATACAAACTTATGCAAGAAGGCAATTGTATTTCAAACCAACTTCTAAGTAAAAGCACTTATAGCTAAATGAGCGTGTATAATCCAGTTTGGCATAAATTTCTATTTTCATTTTATTATTATTGTGTATACCTATTTAGGTTATCCAACCTAAGTCAAATATAAAAATCAGTCCATAAAACTCTTTAATCATATGCAGCGCTTTTGCCACTTACATTGCCATACAGAATATTCCCTGCTGGATGGTGCAGCCAAGGTAGAACGTTTAATAACGGCTAACAAGCAGCTAGGCATGGATGCATTAGCCATTACAGATCATGGTAATATGTTTGGAGTACCCCATTTTGTAGCTGCAGCAGCCAAACAAGGAGTAAAACCGATTATAGGATGCGAATTTTATATGGCACCCGACCGCCACGATCATAAAGATAAAACCCGTTACCACCAGTTGTTATTGGCCAAAAATCTGATAGGCTATCAAAACATTACCAAACTATGTTCGCTAGGCTTTTTAGAAGGCTATTATTATAAACCAAGAATTGACAAAGCTTTACTCAAACAATACAAAGAAGGGCTAATCGCCACCACCTGTTGCTTAGGTGCAGAGATTCCTAAAACCATTATTCAACATGGCGAAAAAGCTGCAGAAAAGCTATTTTTAGAATGGTTGGCACTATTTGGTGAAGATTATTATATCGAACTCCAAAGGCATGGTATTGAAGAACAAGAAATTTGTAATGCCATATTACTCCGTTGGGCTGAAAAATATAAGGTAAAAGTCATTGCTACCAATGATGTCCACTACATTGCCCAAGAGGACAGTCTGGCCCAAGACGTATTACTCTGTTTACAAACCGGAAAAGACTACAACGATCCCAATCGGATGCGTTTTAGCAACGATCAATTCTTTTTAAAATCTCCAGAAGAGATGGCCCGGCTTTTTGCAGATGTCCCAACGGCTATTACCAATACCCTGGACTTAGTAGCCAAAATAGAAACACCCTCTTTAGCCCGTGATGTGCTACTGCCTATTTTTCAACTCCCTAGTGGGTTTTTAGATCCCAATCTCTATCTGAGCCATTTGGCTTTTTCCGGAGCTCAAGCCAAGTATGCTACTATTTCTAGCGAAGTAGAAAGTAGATTAAACTATGAATTGGCCATTATTGCCCAAACCGGATTTGCTGGTTATTTTTTAATTGTACAAGACTTTATTAAAGCAGCTGTCGAATTAGGTGTGATCGTAGGGCCAGGAAGAGGCTCAGTATCAGGCTCTTTAGTGGCTTTTTGTATAGGGATTACTAAAATAGATCCCCTGCGCTATAACCTACTTTTTGAACGCTTTTTGAATCCAGAACGGGTCTCTATGCCCGATATAGATGTAGACTTTGACGATGAGGGTCGTAAAAAGGTCATTGATTATGTGATTCAAAAATATGGTCGTAACCAAGTAGCCTCCATTATTACCTTTGGTAGCATGGCTGCTAAATCGGCCATACGTGATGTAGCCCGTGTCTTGGGTGTACCCTTGGCACGGGCCAACTATATGACTAAGTTGATCCCAGACAAATTAGGCATTACCTTATCAGAAGCCTTTGAGGAGGTAAAAGAACTAGCTGAAATCAAAAAAGCCCTGACTACCCCAGAAGGTAAAGTATTAGATTTAGCTGAAAGATTAGAAGGATTGGTGCGGCATACAGGTATTCATGCAGCTGGCATCATCATCGCACCCAACGATATTGTAGAACATATCCCTGTTAAAACAGATAAAAATTCTGACCTATTGGTTACCCAATATGACGGATCGGTACTGGAAAAGACGGGCATGTTAAAAATGGACTTTTTGGGTTTAAAGACGCTAAGTATTATTAAGGATGCACTCCTATTGATTCAGGCAAACAGATCCATTACCATAGATATAGATAACATTCCATTAGATGACTCCATTACTTTTAAGTTATACCAAGCGGGTAATACCAAAGGAACCTTTCAATTTGAGTCAGAGGGCATGCGTCAATGGCTGATTAAACTGCAACCCACCACCATGGAAGAACTGATTGCCATGAATTCCCTCTATAGGCCAGGGCCTATGCAATTTATTCCTAATTTTATTGCCCGTAAACATGGAAAAGAAGCGATTGAATATCCTCATCCACTTTTAGAAGCCATTCTAAAGCCCACTTATGGCATTATGATTTACCAAGAACAAATCATACAAACGGCACAAGTTATGGCAGGCTATACCCTAGCAGGTGCCGATTTATTGCGTAAGGCTATGGGTAAAAAAAATGCAACAGAAATGGCTAGGCAACGGGATATTTTTGTAACAGGTTCCGCTGAAAAACATCAAGTGCCTAAAGAAAAAGCATGGGCTGTTTTTGAGATCATGGAAAAATTTGCCCAGTACGGTTTCAATCGTTCGCATGCCGCAGCCTACTCTCTGATTGCCTACCAAACCGCTTATTTAAAGGCCCACTACCCTACCGAATATATGGCTGCAGTATTGACACATAATCACGGAGATATTGAAAAGATTGCTTTCTTTATGGAAGAAAGTCGCCAGCAAGGGCTATCTGTATTGGGTCCTGATATCAATCAAAGCCAAGTAAACTTTAGTCCTGGGCTAGATAAAGCAATCAGATTTGGCCTAGGTGCGATTAAAGGAGCTGGTGAAGCAGCTGTTACAGCCATTATAGAAGCAAGAAAAGAAAAAGGTACTTTTAAAGATATTTTTGATTTCGTTGAGTCACTCCAACTCAAAAGCGTCAACAAGAAAACTATGGAAGCGCTTGCGTTATCGGGTGCTTTTGATACGTTTGAAGGATTACATAGAAGGCAGTATGTCTATGAAGCATCGGGTAGCAGCTTTATAGAAAAAGTAATACAATACCGTAATCGTCTTCAAAAAGAGCGAACCGAAGCGCTTCAATCGCTATTTGGCGCTAGCTCTTACAGTCAAATCAAAAAGCCAGAAGCAGTAGATTGTTCTCCTTATGATTCATTGGAGCAACTGCGTATAGAGAAAGAGCTCGTTGGTTTTTATATTTCTGGTCATCCATTGGATGCATTTAAATTGGATATCAAAAGTTTTTGTAATGTAACCACACAAAATATATTAACTGCTAGTCGAAAAGCAGTAACCATAGCGGGCATACTTACCGATTGTACGATTAAACAAAATAGCAAAGGAAACTCCTTTGCTTTAGTTACATTAGATGATTACCATGGCTCACTAAACTTTGCGCTTTTTGGCGAAGATTACTTAAAATACAAACATCTATTAGAGGTGGGTAAATTACTTTTCTTGACAGGCAATGTAGCTGTCCGTTATGGGAACCAAACCACACAAACCTTTAAACCGCAAACGATTAACTTATTAGAAGAGGTACGAGAAAGAATAGGAAAAGGGGTTCATTTAAAGCTAAATGAAGACCATATCACACCTTTGTTGGTCAATGAGTTGGAATCTTCTGTCAAACGTTATCCGGGTAAAGCCTTTATAAGGATATCTATTACAGATCATGAAGCCCAAATCACGATTCCAACTCTTTCTAGTCAATACCGTGTAGAGCTACACAATGAACTATTTGGATTATTCAATGAATTAGGTATAGATTTTTACTTATTTACTTAATTATTAAATTCCTTTGTGCGTAGTTCTAACACAGTGGTGAATAGATAATTAAAAATAGCCTATAAGGGTATTAGACAAATGGGATAATATCTTGATCTACCCAGAATATGTCATAAATAAGAATTTGATTAAATGATTTAATCATTAGCCTACATTTACGGACGATTTTGCCTAATACCTTAAATCTCTAATTTTACCTTATTCTTTACCCTCTAGCTTTCCTTCTAGTTTACCTTTCTCAAGACTTTATTTTCACCTTCTTGTCTGAATCTTTCTGCTAATGACATATCAACTTCTTTTAATTTTGGATCAAGTAATTCCACTGTATTGGTACGATCGTCTATTGATAGTATATAACAAAAGCCTGGCCAATTACAAATCAGTGAAGTTTCAAATTTACTACAGTAAAATGAAGATAGGCAAACGTTAGCCGTTCTGCTTGTACCTATAGAAAAAAAATGGAGGTGCAACTATTGTATTTTCTATTAATAATGCTTAATGTATATCATAATTCAATTATATATTTATTAACCCAGTATAAATTAGTAGCTTACTATCTTTATGATCACTAATACGCATCAAAAAACAAAGCAAAAGAGCAGTATTATACTGCGTGCCAAACAGATCGTTGCTACGTTAGGCTGCTTGTATTTTTGTACAGGATTAGAAACTTGTTCTAGGCATAGAAACAATACACCCAATATAAAGAAGGATAGTCTGCCTTATAAGGATCCTCCATCTGATACAAGTGATCAGGATGTTTCAAAGGATTATCATAATCTTGATAAATGCTTATGTGAAGTCTCAAAGTCACTAAAAGGTGATACAGGCGCTATGGATTTTTTAGTAGAAAGAGGGAGATATATAGATGCGCATACTCCATATAAGCCTGGATCGGTCAGGGTAGCTATTGTGAAAAATAGCGGCATCTCATTAATACTGGAATATGCCCGTAACGGAAAGTTATCATACAGAAAGCAATCAAACGCACAACCAGTTACCCTCATGATAGCATCTTTGGATGACCCATATAGAGACCCAACAGCTCCACCACCTTCCTATGAAAAAGCTACCAATAATGAACCACCTTCTTATGAAGAAGCTACTGATACGCCTGCTTATATCTCATTTATGAAGCGATTAATCGAACATAAGATAGATTTAAATGGCTGGAATACACGGGGTGAAACATTGCTTACAGAAGTAATAAAAAATGGAGATGGTCCTGGGCAGATAGAGGTTATCAAACTACTGCTGGAAGCTGGTGTAAATCCTAATGGCATAAGCAATAAGATGCAAACGCCACTAGAATTGGTAAAAAAGATTAAAAATATTAAAGATCAGGAAAAAACTGTTAAGTTATTGATAGACTATGGCGCAAATCCACTGTGGGCCTTGATGGATGAAACTACCAAAAAACATGTCCGAAATACCACCATCAACCATCCAGAAAAAGTGAGCCTAGATTCATATCTTAACGAAGAATTAACAAATGTTGATAAACGTTTGCAATCATTTTTTAACCAGAAGTACAGCAAGCATCATACGTCTTTATCAGGACAGGTAAATCCAACTTGTGTAGTATGTCATAAAAAAAAAGAAGCGTCCACTACTATTCAAATTGCTTCATGTGGCCATTATGCACATGGATCTTGCCTAGTGCGATCGTTTATTAATCAATCTAAGGGACATATCAAGTTTACTCCTTTTCCTTCCTATGTGTATCAACATCTTTGCCCTTGCTGCAAGGAGGATATAACGCACGCATTTACAAAAGACTTAAGCGAATTTTACACCGGAATAAAATTTAAACGAGTGGGTATTACTTTAATCATGCGCCTATTATTGGCTGCTAGTATATCTGTCACATTCGGCCCCTTTTCGATATACGCCATTTCTATTACTGATTACTTAATTTATGACTAAAAAAGTAGCCAACCTCTGTCAGGAATGGTGTCCAGGGCTGTTATCTAAGCCAGGGAAGCCTCCTTCCCCCACTCGGCTTCAAAACCGGACTTGATAGTTTCCCATCATCCGGCTTCTCTCTGGTTTCCGTTCACCCCTATGGCTTATGCTAGGAAAAAAACG
>NZ_JAACGD010000072.1 GCF_022810445.1 Candidatus Cardinium sp. cBcalN2
AAATATCAACTACTACAACTTAGCCTATCATCCAAACAGAAAAGCTGATGAAACTTGTATGAAGCTTATCGCTTAAGCACTTCTAAACTAGGTAACTTTCTATCTGCTGCAATATAGGCGAGTAAAGCACTTCCCCCAGTGCAAATGTGGGAAAAATGATTTTCATATCCTATTTGTTTCATGGCAGCAGCAGTATCTCCCCCTCCTACCATACTATAGGCACCTCGCTCAGTTGCCTGTGCAATAGCTTTTGCAATAGCCACTGTACCAGCTACACAATTATCCCGTTCAAATACCCCAATAGGACCAGCCCATAATATGGTCTTAGCCTTTGCAAGCAAAGTAGTAAAGTGGACTTGGGTAGCTGGACCAATGTCTACAATAGTAGAGCCATAGGGTATATGCGTAAGGAGTAGGGTAGATACCTGAACCTCTTTATTCCTTTCAGGAACCATTACAACATCTGTTGGCAGCCACAATTTACAATGTTTATGGTGCATCAGCTTATCAAATAACTTAGTGGCGATGGCTACTGCTGGATCATAGTTATCAAAAGAGCCTTGCGCCTCTTTTGCGTGGAAAAAAGGGTGGATAAGCCCTCCACCAATCAATATATGATCTACATAACGAATTAAACCTTCAATAGGTTTTGCTTTATCTACCAGTTTATTACCACCCATAATAGCCACAAAAGGAGCTTGGTCTGTGGCAAAAAGTTTATCAATAGCCGCTATCTCCTGTTCCAGCAAACAACCTGCATAACACTCTTTAAAGTAAGTGGGCAATAAACTAATAGAAACATGGTTTCGATGAATGGTACCAAAAGCATCATTAATATAGACATCTGCCAGTGCAGCCAATGCTTGCGCAAAATGACTATCCCCTACTGTTTCTTCTTTGTGAAAACGAATATTTTCAAGTAATAAAACACTACCCGGTTCTAATGTTTTTATACGGTCTTCTACCGCTTCACCTATACAACTGGGTAGAAAAACAACAGGCTGTTGCAATAAACTGGTCAAAATAGATAAAACACCCATTAAAGAATAGCGTTCTTCATAGCCATTTTTAGGTCTCCCAAAATGAGCAAGCAAAATAGCTATGCCACCATCTTTGATTACTTGTTGAATCGTTGGCAAACTAGCTCTAATACGTCGGTCATCGCTAATGGTACCTTGCTCCGTTATCGGCACGTTAAAATCAACCCTTATGAGTACTTTTTTATCTTTAAAAGAAATTCCTTCAATACCAACCATGAAAAGGAAATTAATTTAATTTTAGAACAATTTTGATAATTTAAAAAATATTTTGGTAGTCCTAAAATAGTTAGGTGTTATATATTAGGTTTATTGACCAGCTTGCTTATGCTGAGCAATTTAGAGAATGTAAACACCAGATCGAAATGCTAATGGCCTAGCTATACAGGTTGCAAAAGCAAGTCTATGGCTAGTCTCTAGGTTAAATAGACCTAATGGCAAGAGATACGTTATTTTAGTCTTTTATTTTTTTATATTAGCGCTTTGGCCATGCGCTGGCACAGATAACGCTGCTTTAAAAGGAAGAAAATGCGATGTTATTCCTAATAGCAAACAACTAAAATATCTTTATTTTTTGCGGCTATTTTGCATACCAAAAAGTAAAATAAAGTAAAAACTAAAAGCATAACTTTTGTAAATACAATCAATATGAAAAGTAATATGAAAGCAGTTGCAAGATTTTTAGCCGTACTATTGGCTCTGCTGGCTATAGGTATGCATGGAGGTGTTGTAGTCATACCCATACTTTCAGGATATAAGTTTAGCATGTTATTTATTGCTTTCTTGTTCCTATTTGTATCTATAATTCTTTAACAATTAAAGTAAGGAAATGGAGCATTCGTTTAGCAGATAGCTAACCATAGTAAAAAATTGCTCAAGCAATGGAATCATTAGCATTGTAAACAATAATTAAAATCATAAAACATAGAATATCAATGACCTATTATACAGAAGAAGGATTAGAGCGCATGAAGAAGGAGTTAAGTTGGTTAAAAAGCGAAGGTCGCATGCGTGTAGCCAATGACCTAGCAGAAGCACATAAAAAAGGAGATTTAAGTGAAAATGCAGAATATGATGCTGCCAGAGATGCACAAGGCCTACTAGAAGCCAAGATTGCTGCCTTAGAAACTTTAGTAGCCAATGCCAGGGTATTAAAAGAGAGTGAAATTGACTTATCTAGAATTTCTATTCTTTCTAAAACACGAATCAGAAATAAAAAAACAGGCACAGAATCTGTTTTTATGCTTGTATCACAGGGTGAAGCAAATCTAAAGGAGGGTAAGATATCTATTGAATCCCCTATGGGAAAAGGATTGCTAGGTAAAAAAGTAGGAGAAATTGCCAAGGTTAACACCCCTTCTGGTATCATTGAATTAGAAGTTTTAAAAATCGGGTTAGATCTTTAAAAATTATCTTTATAAAAGAAGTTGCTGTAATCTTTTATTTCTATTAATTTAGTTGAGGAATAAAAATAATTTTAGAAGTTATGGCTTTACGAATAACAGAGGCATGTATCAATTGCGGTGCATGTGCAGTTGAGTGCCCCAATACGGCTATATATGAGGGCGGAATAGATTGGCAATGGGCCGATGGTACCCAATTGAAAACAGTGGAGGTAAAAGGAGCCTTATTAGATGCCACCACACCACAGCCACCCTATGTAGATGATACATTTTATATTGTTACAGATAAATGTACGGAGTGTGTAGGTTTTCACGCAGAACCTCAATGCGCAGCCGTTTGCCCAGTAGATTGTTGTGTATTAGACTTAGACCACCCAGAAACCAAGGAAGAATTGCTAGCAAAAAAGCAATTTTTACATGGGTGTTAAAGAGGCTTACAAAAATATATTATATAATAAAATCAATTATACAGTGGAATTACAGAGAGGATCAGATGAAGTTTATTCTAAAAGAGTAAATGCAGGGAAAAGAGTTTATTTCTTTGATATCAAGTCAACCAAAGGAAAAGACTATTACCTAACCATCACAGAAAGCAAGAAAAGAACAGAAGCAGATGGCATGTCTTATCAAAAACATAAAATCTTCCTATATAAGGAAGATGTGAATAAATTTATTCGTGCGCTAAATGAGGTGGTTGATCACCTTAAAATAAATCTAATGGCTGATTATGATTTCGATCAATTTGATCGAAATGGAGAGGGACATCTAAACAAATAGGCTTTTATTCTATATACTCGATTCATGGCTTTAAAATGTGGTCTTATTGGGTTGCCCAATGTAGGCAAATCTATGTTGTTTAATGGGTTATCAAATGGCAATGCGGCTTCTGCGAATTTCCCCTTTTGTACCATAGAGCCCAATGTGGGCGTAGTAGCGGTACCAGATTCGCGTATGGAATTGCTTGCCGAATTGGCCCATTCTAAAAATAAGATACCTACCGTTATAGAATTTGTAGATATAGCTGGACTAGTCAAAGATGCCCATCAAGGCGAAGGACTGGGTAATAAATTCCTTAGCCATATTCGAGAAGTGGATGCGATTGTACATGTCATCAGATGTTTTGAAGATGAGGATGTAATACACGTAGCCGGTGGTGTAGACCCTATTTTTGACAAACAGATTATTGACCATGAACTCCGGTGCAAGGATATCGATAGCTTAACCAAAAGGTTGGATAAAATGGGTAAGCTTGCCAAGCACGGACCTAAAACCCAACAACGAAGCTTAGAGCTCTTAAACTTCTTTTTAACCGCATTAAAAGAAGGTCGTGATGCACGTACCATTGAAGTAGCTGCAGCAGATCAACCATTGATAGATGATTGGCAACTCTTAACTGCCAAGCCTGTTATTTACTTTGCCAATGTAGATGAAGCCACCATACTGGGCAAAAAGAATCCTCACCTGACTGCTTTACAAGCAGCTATTGCTCAAGAAAATAGCAAGGTAATTATGGGTTCTACCGCGTTAGAAGCACAACTCAATGGCCTAAATGATGAAGATAAATCTTTTTTTCTAAAGGAATATAACCTGATAGAATCGGCATTAGACAAACTGATTCAATCAGCTTATGCCTTGTTGCAACTGATTACCTATTTTACAGTAGGGCCACAAGAAGTACGGGCATGGACCATTCAAAAAGGCACCAAAGCCCCTCAAGCAGCCAGCGTGATTCATACAGATTTCCAACGCGGATTTATTAAAGCAGAAGTTATTGCTTTTGAGGACTATAAAACTTATAAAAGTGAAAGTAGCTGCCGTGAGGCGGGCAAACTACGCATAGAAGGTAAGGATTATATAGTCCAAGATGGTGACGTAATGCTTTTCCGTTTTAATGTGTAGGTTTCCCTAAACTGCATATATTAGATGAAGACTACCTACCTTCTTTTAATCTTGACCATAATCGTTGCTTTGTTTTGTAAGAAAAGACAACCTGCCTATTTATTCATCATAATAACCAATTTATCAGCTTGGTACCAAGGTCTAATCCACATGATTGGGATCTCTGCTTTAGTCTTATTTGCCTCTGCTAACTATATCTATTTATACCTACAGTTACACAAAGTCGTAAAGATTTTATTACGTGTAATGATATATGGGTTTATCTTAGCAACTGCCCTTCATTGGCTTCCAGGTTTTGTTAATTTATTGGTTATCAATCAGGTAAAAATATCACCATTATCTATACCCTTTTCAATGTATGTAAACTTTGATCAGCCTATGGTTATACTGATTCTTTATGTTATGCATGATCTCTATTGGTTAGAAAAAAACCATAAACAAAGCTATCAACAGCTGATAAAGTATACGCTTTTGCCCTATCTATCTTCTATTCCACTCGTCCTTATACCCGCTTACCTAAGCGGTTGTATAGTATTTGAGCCTCATATGCCAGATATATTATGCATATGGGCGATAAATAATTTATTTTTAGTCTGTATGGCAGAAGAAATCATTTTTCGTGGTTTGTTACAAAAGGCCTTACAAAATGGTTTAAAAAAGTATAGCAACAAAAGCGCGTTATTAGCCATTATCATTACTTCTTCTCTATTTGGCATGGCCCATTTCCAGGGTGGGTTTATCTATATTGGATTGGCCACTATGGCTAGTTGCTTATACGGATATAGTTATTACAAAACAGGCAAAATAGTGTGCTCGATGATGGTTCATTTTGCATTAAATTTACTGCATATATTACTATTTACTTATCCTATGGCAATTACTAGATAGGATCGCTAATTGACCGCTTATAAAACCCATTGCTAATGGCATTAATGATCATTAATAGATAGCTTTTGTCAAGCTATACTCCATTTTAATCGATTAGTTCAATGGACAAAAAAAATAAAGCAAACAAACCACACGACAAATTTTTTAAGCAAACCTTTGGTAGAAAAGACGTAGCATTATCTTTTCTAGAAGCCAGGTTGCCAAAAGAAATTTTCGATCAAATAGACCAAGATAGCCTACTATTGACCAATAGAGAGTTTGTGAGCCCTACAGGTAAAAATAGAAATAGTGACTGTATGTTTAAAACCCTTATTAAGGGTACACAAAATTACCTCTATGTTCACATAGAGCATCAGTCTCAAGAAAATCCATTAATGTTAGTGAGGTTTTTAGAGTATAATGCAGCCTTAATCAGGCAGCATATAAGTGAACATGGAAACACATCTTTACCAGCTATCATAAACACCTGTTTGTACAATGGCAATAAGCCGTATAAAGGTCCTACTAATTTTCATGATTTATTTCCTCATTTAAAACAGGTAGCAAGCTATATGTTTGCAGGTTTTCATTTAGTAGATCTACATATTACAGCAAACGAAGAACTCCTCACTTGGAAACAAGCAGCGGGAGCTTCACTAATCCTAAAGCAAGGTATCCATCGGGACTTTTGTAAGTGGCTACCTGGCCACCAACAACTATTGCTCAATCTAGAAAAAAAAGGGTATATTCCTTATATTAGTAATATTCTTTGGTACATACTATCAATAGACGATCATACCAATGCAGTTGAATTACTTGATCCAAGATTAAAATCAATAGCCATGTCATTAGCAGAACGATTCAGGCAAAAGGGTATTCAAATAGGTAAAGAGAAAGGTAAAATAGAAGGTATACAACTCGGAGAACAAAAAGGTAAGTTAGAAGGTAAGTTAGAAGGTAAGTTAGAAGGTAAGCTAGAAGGCAGGTTAGAAGGCAGGTTAGAAGGAGAAAAAGAAAAAGCACGCTCTATAGCTAAGGCAATGCTCCAGGAAGGTGAGGCACTAGAAAAAATTATACGTTTTACTGGTTTATCGTTATCTGATATTAAAATACTTGCTTAGTTTGTTATCTTCATTAATAACAATCAGATCTTCGGCTTAACCTTGTAAATATTTTTTAGGCCATAGGTCGCTGCAGTAACTTTACACTATGCCTCTAAATATTTCATATCTGTACCCATTTTTATCTTATTTTTTTGTTTAATGATTCCTCTCCATTAAACGTTTTTCTTTTTAAGATCAGACCCAAAGTACAGGTTACATAAAAAAGAAACGCTAGTCAATAAAGAAAAAGATAGTATATTTTTTTAATCAACTTTATGTCGAACGACTTAGAAAACTATTTACCACCCCAATCCATTTATAATTTAACAGAAAAAGAGTTACTCTTTTGGCTCGAAGAACGAGGTGAAAAAGCCTTCCGTGCTGCCCAAATTTGGAAATGGCTCTATCAAAAACGGGTGAGTAGCTTTAGTGAAATGAGTGACTTAAGTTTAACGACCAGGTCACTACTGGATGAGCATTTTGTATTAAAAACCATGTCAGAAGATAAGGTTCAATATGCCAAAGATGGAACGATCAAGTGTTTGTTCAAACTGAGAGATGGTCATTTAATTGAAACAGTTCTAATGGAACATAGCTATGGTCTATCTATTTGTGTTACCACACAAGTGGGGTGTAATATTGG
Organism: Candidatus Cardinium sp. cBcalN2; assembly: GCF_022810445.1. Lineage (GTDB taxonomy): Bacteria > Bacteroidota > Bacteroidia > Cytophagales > Amoebophilaceae > Cardinium. The sequence goes on from NZ_JAACGD010000072.1 coordinate 6,953, forward strand.
TTGTAGTTTTTGTGCGAGTGGCCTTTTAAGTAAAAAAAGAGACTTAACAACAGGTGAAATAGTAGAGCAACTGATCCACATGCAAAAAAAGTTGGATATAGCACAGAAAAGAATTAGCCATATTGTAGTTATGGGTATTGGCGAACCTTTCGATAATTATGACCATGTATTACGCTTTATACATATTGTTAACCATGCAAAAGGGCTCGCTATTGGTGCACGCCATATTACGGTTTCTACAAGTGGACTAGATGGCAAAATTAAAGCCTTTGCACATGAAGGCCTACAGGTAAATCTTGCGCTTTCTTTACATGCAGCCAATAACCTACTGCGTACACAGATTATGAAGCTCAATAAAGCTATTCCTATAGAAAAGCTTATGGAAGCCATTGATTACTATTTAGATATAACAAACAGACGGGTAACCTTTGAGTACATTCTACTTAAAGATATAAATGACTTAGAAGCATGTGCTTTTGAGCTAGCTAATTTAATTATATCACGTAAGCAACGACATCTGATTCATGTCAATCTTATTCCCTATAATCCTGTAGATGAATTAGATCATTATAAGCGCAGTACCCCAAAAGCCATACATCGTTTTGTTTCCACCTTACGTGCACAGGGGATTTATGCAGTGGTGCGTGGGGAACATGGTACAGATATTGATGCGGCTTGTGGACAATTGCGGAGCAAACAGCTACAGCATAAACTAAGCGGCTGATTCAGGCGGCTAGTTTTGGTATAAATGATTGAAAAATAGTAACTTGGTTGATACGGATTAAGCGGTGTAGGACCGCTAAGCAAAAATGCGCCCTTGGAAAAATTTGTAATCAGAAAGTATAGTTTACAGATAAAAAGTAAAACAGTTGTAGGGGGTGACATGGCAAAGCTCCTGTTAAACTCTACTTTCAGCATTTTTTTCATCAACGCTTGATTGTTTGGTTACGTTTTGATCAAACAAAACGTAACATAAAAAGTCATTTTTACCAATTTATTCAACACATATGTAGCCCACATATATCCACTATTTACCAATAAAAAGTATCAATATTATGCATAAAACAGTTGTTAATAAAGAAGAAATCTTGGCCTATCATGCACAATTTCCTGCTGGTAAGATAGGTACATCTGTCACTAAACCACTCCATACACCTCGTGACATCATCACCGCTTATACGCCTGGTGTGGGTACTATTTGTGAAGAAATAGCTGCCTCTAGCGAAAAGGTTTATCAGTATACCAATAAAGGAAACTTAGTAGCTATTATATCTAATGGTACAGCTGTATTAGGTTATGGTGCTATTGGTGCTTTAGCCGCTAAACCGGTTATGGAGGCCAAAGCGATGATCTTAAAAAGGTTCGCTGGCGTTGATGCTTTTGATCTTGAAATTGATGCCACTACACCTGATGATGTAATACGAATTATTAAAGCCTTGGCACCTACTTTTGGAGCACTCAATTTGGAAGATATTAAGGCACCTGAATGCTTCGAGATTGAAGAAGCGCTCATCAAGCAATTGAATATACCTGTTATGCATGATGACCAACATGCTACGGCTATTGTAACAACAGCTGCTTTATTGAACGCTTTGCTTATTGTCAATAAAAATCTTGCACAGGCACAAATCGTTTTTAATGGAGCTGGAGCGGGGGCGGTAGCTACCGCCAAACTTTTAATTGCTTTAGGAGCCAACCCAAACCATATGGTTATGTGTGATCGAAAAGGGGTTATTCGTCGGGATAGAGATGGCCTAGACGCTATTAAATCACCCTTTGCTACAGATCGTCCCATACATACCCTCCATGATGCGGTTGCTGAGGCAGATGTTTTTATAGGACTTTCCTCTGGCAACCTATTGATGAGCCAAAGCATAGAACGCATGGCCAAAGACCCTATTATTTTTGGGTTAGCCAATCCTTTACCAGAAATTTCTTATCAAGATGCTATGGCCACCCGGCCAGATGTTATCTTTGCTACAGGACGCAGCGATTACCCCAACCAAGTCAATAATTTAATTGCTTTCCCCTACATTTTTAGAGGTGCCTTAGATGTAAATGCTTCGGTGATTAATGGCGCCATGCAACAAGCGGCTGTACAAGCTATCCAAAAACTGGCACAAGAAGAGGTGCCTGTTTGCGTTCGTAAGTATTATGGTGGAACGATGCATTTTGGAAAAGAATATCTACTGCCTAAACCAATGGATGCACGTTTGCTTACTACCGTTTCGGTAGCTGTTGCACAAGCTGCTATAGATTCTGGGGTGGCTAGAAAGACTATTCATGATTGGGAAACTTATAGCAGAGGGTTATTAGAACGCATAGGGAAACAAAATTAAAAGCTATGCCATTTGTACGCAAAGCACTTCTTGTAAGATAATTATGATCAGAAATCACCCCTTGCGTATCCATTCAGTAGTATGGTAACGCTAAGAAAAAACGCGCCCTTGGAAAAGGTTACGATCAGTACTTGATTTTTTGCTTACTTTTTTATCAAAAAAAAGAGTTGTTTCTATTTCGGCTGTAAGTCTTACCTTCTAATCGCAACTTTTTACAAGGGGCATTTTTTCTTTTTTGGCGTACACGGCCATTATGATATGAATAGATTGATTACCAAAATATGAAGATATCACTCAATTGGCTAAAGTCCTATATTAATGTTTCTTTAACAGCATCGGAAATAGCTCCGCTTTTAACCCAAAGGGGATTAGAAGTAGCCCATATATACCCTACTATTAAAGGTGGTTTAGAGGGACTTATAATAGGTGATGTTGTATCCTGCCTCCCCCACCCTAATGCAGATAGATTAAAGCAAACCTTAGTAGATATTGGATCAGATAGGCCATCCACCATTGTTTGTGGGGCCTTGAATGTAGCCGTTGGACAGAAGGTAGTAGTAGCCCCAGTAGGGAGTACCATTTACCATTATGCCAACCAACTGCCTTTTCAAATTAAAAAAGTTAAAATTAGGGGTGTGGTCTCTGAAGGCATGATTTGTGCGGAAGATGAAATAGGCCTAAGCCCAGCACATGATGGTATTCTGGTATTAGAGACTACCTTACCTGCTGGAACCCCCGCTAAAGACTATTTTAAAGAGCTACTGGATGAAATAATAGAGATCGAGCTTACACCCAATCGAGCAGATGCCTGCTCCCACCTAGGTATAGCCAGGGAGCTAAAAGCTATTTTACATCTTCCGACTACCTTGCCATCCATTAAGGCTTTTAATGGCATACCATGTGACTGGCCTCTAAATATAAGCAGCGTAGATAATACTCTATGTCCACGGTATAGTGGTCTATTAGTTAAAAACACCACTATTCAACCCTCTCCTGCATGGCTTCGCAGCAGGTTATTACGGATTGGTATAAAACCTATTAACAATGTAGTAGATGTAACCAACTTTGTACTACATGAATTGGGGCAACCCTTACATGCTTTTGATTATGAAACCCTTACTGGTCAGTCACTTATAGTTCAGCTATGCCCTGCAGACACCTTATTTACAGGGTTAGATGGTATAGAAAGAAAACTAGCTGGTCATGAGCTAATGATTTGTGATACAACAGGCCCTATAGCCATGGCTGGTATTCTGGGCGGGCTCCGTACACGTATCACGGATGCCACTCAACATATTTTTATAGAAAGTGCCTATTTTAACCCAGCCGTTATACGTCGTGCCGCCCAATACCATGCCCTTAAAACGGATGCTTCTTTTCGATTTGAACGCGGAACAGATCCTAATATCCCCATTTATGCGTTAAAAAGAGCGGCACTATTGCTACAAGAACTAATGCCATCTGCAACAACATGCCAAGTAATCGAATATTATCCAAAGCCATTGGCTCATTTTAACATTCCTATTACTTATACAGAGATTGCCCGATGCCTAGGTAAAGCAATTGATCCAAGCACCATCCAACAAATGCTAACAGATTTAGAAATAGCTATTGAAGCAGAAACAGATGAAGGCTTTACCGCAAAAGTACCACCCTACAGGGTAGATGTAACCAGAAAAGCAGATCTTATTGAGGAAATTGCACGCATATATGGCTATGATCATATCCCAAACCGCTTAGCAACTACTTACCTATCCCCTGAAAATGGCACAGATAAGGCCTATAAATTAGAAGAAGAAATTAGTAAAATGTTGGTCGCCAATGGCTATTATGAAATATGCACGAATTCTTTGACCAAAGAGGCCTATACAACCATAGGTATGCCTCAACAAGCAATCTCTATTCTAAATCCACTGAGCGTATCTACCAATATCTTACGGCCTACTTTGCTCTTTAGTGGACTAGAAGTCATCGCCTACAATCTTGCACGCCGTCAATATGATGTAAAGTTATTTGAACGGGGTACCATCTATCACAAAAGCGATGCATCCTATAAAGAAGCTAAAAGATTAGCCCTTTGGCTCACTGGTCAAATAGAATTACCCAACTGGGTACGCCAACTAGGCCCTATAACATTGCAAAACATACGCACTACTATAGAACAACTGGTACAAAAGTTGGGCCTTATGGATCTATCTTATAGATCAGTAACCCACCCATTCTATAGCCAAGGGGTTGAAGGAGTAGATAAAGAAGTAGTCGTAGTGACCTTTGGTGAAGTCCACCCAACCATTATAGATTATTTTTCCTTGGGACAATCGGTCTTTTTTGCAGATATTGATTGGAACCATTTGTTAAAGATCAGTAGATCTCATAAAGTGTATGAACCTATTTCTAGATTTCCTGCTGTTACCAGAGACCTTTCTTTGATAGTAGATAAAACGATTGTTTTTCAAAAGATAAAAGATTTAATTTCCAAGCAGGGACATAAAAATATTCAGGAGGTTCAGCTGTTTGATGTCTACGAAGGGGGTCATCTACCAGCAGATAAAAAATCTTATGCGATTAGGTTTACCCTACAGGATAGAGACAAAACACTAAACGAGCAAGCTATTGACCAAATCATGCATCAACTGATGCAGGCTTTTGAACGTGATTTAAATGTCATTATTAGACAATAAGTCCTCTAAAGAGGATCACCTCGCAATAGATCGCTTTGAAAAATTACTTAGACAACTACTAGCCTCTTATACCGAATACCAAAAACAAATTATAACATTAACAGAGGAAAATAAGAGATTAAAGCATCTATTAGAGGCTTCAAAAAGCAACCTATCCACTACACAAAAAAATACCCCTGTTTCATTGGATCAAGATTTAGTACAACAGATTAATAAGTATATCAAAGAAATAGATCTCTGTTTAACCTATTTTGAACAAACATAAACATGCAACCACTCTCTATAAAAATTAAGATTAGCGATCGTATCTATCCGATGAAAGTACAACCGGAAGATGAAACCTTTGTAAGAGCAGCCAGTAAAATATTAGCAGACCGGATCAAAGATTATCAAAAAGATTTAGGTATTCAGGATCAGCAAGATTTACTTGCTATGGTAGCATTTGACTGCCTAGTAAACTATTTAAAAATCCAAGAATCAGACAGCACAAAAGTAAATCAATTGATGAAAAAAATAAACCATTGGAGTGATGCTATGGAAGAAGCATTGGCTTAATATCAAATCATTCATTCACTACTGTGGCAGCAGTTCACCTAAAAAACACCCCTTGTAACGAGCGTTTTCTGCAACTTTTTACTGAGGGGCGTTTTTGCTTTTTCTACGTAGCTTTGCCACTGCACTGAACGGCCAATGGCGTCAACTTACGAGCTTTATTTTATTGATTTACAGATATAATAACATGTTTTTTAGCTACGTTTATGATTATTTAGCTAAAAACTTTCAAGTATGCTTGGACAGAATCTGTATAAGCACTAAACTTAAAACCTGACCTATAAAATTGGATAGCTGTGATAAAGCAGCCAAAAAACAGATTTTTATTTTAAATAACTTTGTTAATCAGTTGATTCCTTAAGTTAACGCCATTGGCTGAACGGCTACTATCAGCGGATGCATCAAAGCGATAATGCTTTAAAATAGATACGAAGACATATCCCAATGGAATGCCCAATGAGCCAAATAAATATGAAGTACTCGATTTAATCGATATATCAAGAACGTAACTAAGCCAATTATTATTATTCAAAATATTATTTGACCTATTATCTAAGTCAGTGCATAGTTCCTGGCCAGAACCGTAAAAAAGTTTTTTACCATAATAGCCCGCATAATAACCAAGTTTAGGTAATAGACGATTTCCCCCCTCTTGTACACTTATCGGTATGTAATTTTTTAAATTAGAACAAAGTATGTAATATTCTTGTATCTCTGATAACCGTTCGAATAGAGATGAGCCAAGCAAAGCCGGAATAGGATAATCTTTATCAAAATTTTTAGTACCTTCACCAATAGCCTGACAAATTTTATTAATATGCATCTGAAATTCCTCACCAAGTTCCTCAGGTGTCTTATTAACAGACTGACGCATTCTCGTGAGAGAATTGGCCCCTCCACATTCATTGATCGTCCTTCTACCAGTACACGCACCTAATAGCAAGATAGCTATAAACAAAAAAAATTGTATGTGATTACTTTTTAGCTTATTACATTTGTTAATAAGAAAATTTATTGTATATTCTTTTATATATATATTTTTTTTCATAAAATTATTTTATTGTGGTTATTATTTGCTTGATCAAGCGATTCAAGCTATATGAGTAAAGCCATTAAAAAAACAAGGATTAAATAAAATAGCATGATAGAAAGTACCAGCTCGGTATAATTCGTTGCAGCGCGAACATAACAAATAGCAAGCATACAGTTAACGAGTCACTTTACAGTAAAGATTAAACAAAAAATAAGATGTAATCAGTAATAAATTTTTTTGGTATACCTGTATATGCTTTGTACATAAATTTTATGTATCTGTCAGCCCAATGGGGTCAACTTAAGAAATTTTTATTTTTTTATTTGATTATAAGCCTTTTTATCTTACTTTTTTCTTGATAAAAGTCAAGCCCTGTGCAAAAAACTGCTGTAAGCTGCACTTTCTGATCGCAGCCTTTTATAAAGGGTGTTTTTATATATTATTGTATCTAGTAATCAATTAAATATATATCTTAAGTTGACTCCATTGTCTGTTCGCCACTTTGGTAAAAAACATTTTTTATACCACTTTTTGCTTGATCAAAACCTAAACAAAAAACCAAGCTCTCTGTAAAAAGTTTGGTAAATCATCTATTAGAGCTGCAAAAACAGAACGCATCCGCTCAGTGGGTTCAAGTAAGCTGTTCAGCACTATAGAGAAAGCTTGTGGTTTTACGGTATCCATTCAGTATTATGGCAAGGCTACGCACAAAAAAACCTTTTTTAAAACTTGTGACAAGCAAAAATTGGTACAAAAGCTGCTCCGTTCCACTGAGCTACACCAATAACAATGTTGTACAAGAAGCTTATTTATACCTACGCTCTACAATAGTCCTTAATCATATACTATTCTAGTTTCCAAGCTTAGCCTGCTTTATTACAACTTCTCAGAAAGTCCGTTATTGATTAGAATACCTTACGCTACATCACTAAGCAAATACTACGTATTTAATCGTTATTTTAACAAATAAATTAGCCAAATTTATACAATTAATTTGTATTATCCTAATTATAGTAGCAGCACACTATTGTAGTCATTCAAAATAGTAGTCCATAAAAACATTTATTGCACAGTTTAGTTCTGTTTACGCCATTGAGAGAATGAAGAGTATCTATTCACAACTTGGATAAGTAACTCACATTCCTTACCGCCATTATATAGGTTTTGATGAATTATCTTTTTTGGCCAATGTATGGAAGACTTTATTGTCTTATACTAGAGCTAATTATGACATAGTATGTGGTTAATTGTCTCCAAAAAGACATAAATAATATTAGCTCCAGTCTAGAATAATTACAAATACGTCCAAATTATTATATAAAGCTATTTAAAATTTTCTATTAAAAAAATCTTGATTGTAAGATCAAAGAAATGGAGTTAAAACGTTTACAACCGTATATAGTAGTTAAGGAAACAGCGATCTTAACTTCAACTCTTTAAGAAAATAATCTTAATAATACAAACGTACGAAGACGGATACCTGTGTATTTTTTTTGATTTCTATAAAAAAATTCTTATTATAAAACAATTTTAGAGTATAAATATATAATTTTTATTTTTTTAACTTAAAAATTTAAATTAATGGTTTTTTCTATGGTATGGCTGGATAAGCCACTATTGGTGGTCTATTCTTTATTATTAATATTTATCGTAGGTATTTACTTCTTCTCTAGAAGTAAATACACTTTTCGAGCATATAGGGTAAGTAACGCAAACACGCTACAACATAAACCTCTACACCCTACTAAAATCGCTTTAGATAAGCTAATTCGTAAAGTAGCATTTGCTTTGTACCAAGAGACTACATCTCCTCCTAAGCTATTTGTAGAGCAAGTACAAGATCCTAGTAGGAGGCCATTTCCTTACATTATAGCTGATGTTAATCAGATCACCTACTTATTGGTTAAGGCTATTTTACGAGTTAATGGTAAATTAAATTGCTCCAACCCACTAGTTATCAGAATGCAATTGCAAAACACCTTTTTGCAATTTAAGCAACCAGATCCTATTGGGACTAATGATTCTTCATTAATGCTGTTCCAAGCTACTGCCTTACTAATAAGCAGCACTGCTCTCGATGCTGAATCGCTTCCGAAGATCAAGCATATTTACAATGATTTTATGGACACGACTGCACCTCAAGAAATAGATTTAGCTTCTTCATTAATAGATCTTCAGCAGGAAACCATATCAAGTATTGTTCGTGACCATTATGGATATGTAGAATATCCTATTGATGCAAAACAAGAAGCTATCTTGCTAGTGTTACCTATCGATGTGACCGATATTATGAATAACATGAACTTTAAACTACCTATAGATTGCTTAAACTTAGAAACCCCTGCCAGACCTAAGGAACAAACTGAGGTCACTATGGCACTAATGCATTTCCATGCCCATTTATCTCAATTCTCTGATGATATAGATCCTATTGATCTAGGCATAATCTCACATTTGCTTATGTTATTACAGCAACACTTTCACTTTAAGCGTCATGCTTCAGGTCAATTATTCTATGTGCGTGCCGTAGGGATTGCTAACATAGTGCTAGAATGGTTTTTTTATGCACCTAAAGTCATTTATGCTTCTTTACTTTATGGATTGGTTTGCCATAACTACTTGCCTCTTACTTATGTTAGAGAACATTATAGTTCAGATATATATGCCATTGTATTAAGCTTATTAGGGGTAGATAAGCATAAACGCCAAGGCCTAAAGCAGCTTGCTTTAGTTTATATGGAAAATCGATTAGAAAAAGCAATGAATCAAGATCAGGTACAGATTGCTGTTCTCTGTATCAAGCTAGCTGAGCGCCTATATGATCTAGACCATGCAGCAAGCTATATTCAGTTAGTAGAGCTTCAACATATGGCGCAAGAAACGTTGTCCATAGATATTAACTTAGCCAATGAATACTTGGGTCCACAGATAGGTATGGCATTAAAAAGAGCAGCTAAACAGGCATTAAAGATTTGTAAAAATAAAGGTAAAAGTAAAGATAAGGATCAAGATCAGGATAGTTAATGTATCTGTTCATGACA
>NZ_JAACGD010000073.1 GCF_022810445.1 Candidatus Cardinium sp. cBcalN2
GTCAACTTAAGAGCTGTATTGTATTGATTTACAGATATAATAACATGTTTTTTTAGCTGCGTTTTTTGGTTGTTATTTTATGATTATTTAGCTAAAAACTTTCAAGTATGCTTGGACAGAATCTGTATAAGCACTAAACTTAAAACCTGACCCATAAAATCGGATAGCTGTGATAAAGCAGCCAAAAAAACGCGATATTTATTTTAAATAACTTTCTTAATCAGTTCATTCCTTAAGTTGACGCCAT
>NZ_JAACGD010000074.1 GCF_022810445.1 Candidatus Cardinium sp. cBcalN2
ATTTTATGATTATTTAGCTAAAAACTTTCAAGTATGCTTAGACAGAACCTGTATAAGCACTAAACTTAAAACCTGACCCATAAAATTGGATAGCTGTGATAAAGCAGCCAAAAAAAACGCGATTTTTATTTTAAATAAGTTTCTTAATCAGTTTATTCCTTAAGTTGAGGCCATTGGCTGAACGGCTACCTGAACAAATAGGTTATTATAGGATACAGGGTTAGCCATTTGCTTACCTTTTAGCAAATTGCTGAATCTCAGCTACTGTTTGAGGACTATCCAATGTACCTGTAATGCCAGGAATAAAATTAGAAATATGGACAGTATTATCAATAGTAACTTTATAATAATTTTGACTCTTTGCAATAGTATTACTTCCATGTTGACTATAAACTGGAAGAGTGCAATCATGCCTTTTATCAGAATGATTTGTTTGACCAACTAGCACGTCTGCTAACACATTCTTCAAACAATCATTTAGGTTAAAATTAAAAAATTTAGCCTGATCAGGTAGATCAATACCAAAGATAGTCGATAAATCTATTTTGATTTTAGAGTCTACTGCACCTGCTATTGCTAGTATAGGAATATTGGCTCTAGAAAGTTTACTTTGAAGCCTACGGAAAAATGAATTGCCTAGCTTTAAATCTTTCACTCCTGGTTCTTTAGAAATTACATCATATTCTCCGAAGCATTGGGTAACGAAAGCTACTAATTGATCTGCTGCATGATTCATGATGTTGGTTAACGAAGAACGTAATAATGATGGGCATACACTGTTCAAGCGGTCTCGAATATATTGCTTTAATGAAGTTTCATTTTCGAACCTAAGCAGAGGGGCGCCTTCGAATGGCGTATTGATGCCAACAATTTTTACGTTGTAACCTTCTTTTTCGAGTTTAGGTGCTAACGCAGATACACGAAGTCCTCCTTGACTATGGCCAATGAGTATAATAGGACGCTGCTTAGCGTCAGATATGTCTGACACTTCACTTGAAAATTCTTTATGACATTGTTCAGCTTGTTCCTCTATAGAAAGAGAGTGGGTTTTACCCTCTACACTCTTTGAAAGAATGATCCAGGCGCCAGGGCACTTTTTAGGGAGTTCGCTTACAAGGAAATTAAAACAACTAGCCGTATCTCCCAAGCCATGGGCTAGGAAAAATATAGGTCGCTGATTTTGGACTACATCCAAAGTATTACTATTAGCAGTATCATGATTTTGCCACGAAGAAGAATCAGAAGAATCACTATAACTTTTCTCTACATCAGGAAGGGTATCATTTTTACAGTCACAACCAATAAACAACAAAGAAATAGATAGGAAAATAGGAATAGCAAGATACAATAGCTTAGTTATCTTGTTACAAAAAACTTTTCTGGAAATAGGCTGAAATTTCATGATAGTAAATTGTTTAATTTAATAGATTTTTTTACAAAACATTTAGTCATTACTGACCCATGGTATGGGTAGATAAGTTTATAATTATAAGCTTTTTTTGTCGGGCTGATCTTCCGTATGACCTTTTAATGGCAATTGCACATAAAAAGAGGCATGAAACAAGAAAGAAATAATTTCTTGATTAACAGTAGCCATAAATTTTCTAAATAAATGGTAGGCCTCAAACTTAAAGGTGATAATGGGATCTTGTCTTTCATAAATAGCATTTTGAACTGATTGCTTTAAATCGTCCATAACGCGTAAATGACTTTTCCAATATTGATCAATTACATGTAAGACCACCATACATTCTAAATTCTTAACCATGGCTCTTCCATTAGAATCCATAAAGTCGTTCAGGTAGGCAGAGGCTCTAATATAGATTTTTCCATCAAAAAAGGGAGCTTCTAAAATAGTACTACGACCTGGTGCAGGAGACTTTTTAAAATAGGCCCATAACATGGCTTGTAGTGCTGCGGAACGTTCGTAATAGATCTTAGTTAATTGCTGATAGATATCCTCTATAAGTACTTCTTTCTTTTTACCTGTAAAAAATGACGCTGAAAAAGGATCTGAAAGGCCAAATACACTGGCAAAAATGGGGTTTAGAAAACTTGCTTCTAGCTTACTATCTTCATGTTCTATAATGTTGGTGACCGTATCATAGAGCATATTCATAATATCAACCTCTACGCCTTGACCTAATAAGGCATGGTTTCGTCTTTGATAGACTGCGCCACGATGGGTACCCATTTCACGATCATACTCTAGCAAGCGCTTGCGCATGGCAAAGTTGTTCTGTTCTACTTTTTTTTGTGCTCTTTCAATAGACCTACTAACCATTCTATGTTGAATCACCTCCCCTTCTTCTAAGCCTATTCGATCCATTACAGAAGCAATTCTATCAGAACCAAAGAGCCGCATTAAATTATCTTCTAGAGAAAGAAAAAACTGAGAAGAACCTGGGTCACCTTGTCGTCCAGCACGGCCACGCAATTGCCTATCGACGCGTCTTGATTCATGACGCTCAGTACCAATAATAGCCAATCCGCCAGCTTCTTTGGAGGGCTGTGTTAGTTTAATATCGGTACCACGACCTGCCATATTGGTAGCAATGGTAACGGTACCAGTAATACCAGCTTGTGCTACAATCTCTGCTTCTTTTTGATGATGCTTTGCATTCAAGATTTGGTGAGGAATTTTACGAAAAGCGAGCATTTTGCTTACTAATTCAGATACTTCCACTGAAGTAGTACCGACTAAAACTGGACGCCCTTGGGTAGATAAGGCAACAATTTCTTCAATAATGGCATTGAATTTTTCCCGTACTGTTTTGTAGACTTTATCTTCTCTATCCTCCCGTAACAATGGCCTATGGGTGGGAATAGGTACTACAGCAAGGCCATAAATATCCCAAAATTCCTCAGCATCTGTTTCGGCTGTACCAGTCATACCAGCTAGTTTATCATACATATGGAAGTAGCTTTGCAGGGTAATGGAGGCATAGGTCTGGGAAGGTTTTTCAATCTTAACGCCCTCTTTTGCTTCTAAAGCTTGGTGTAATCCATCTGAATATCTACGTCCATCTAAAACACGTCCTGTTTGTTCATCTACAATTTTTACCTTACCCTTGGCTACAATATAAGCTACATCTTTTTCGAATAAAGCATAGGCTTTTAACAACTGATGCAGTGCATGTATGCGTTGTGCTTTTACCTTATAGGCTTGTTGAAAATAAGCACGTTGGGCAAGGCTTTCTTCATGGGTCAAGGTAGTGTCATTCTCAATAGTGGCCATATGGGCTGCCACATCTGGTAAGACAAAGAAAGATGGATTTTTTTCTTGTTCCGTTAAATGGGTAAGCCCTTTTTCAGTGATTTCAACACTATTATGCCTTTCATCAATGGCAAAGAAAAGAGGTTCGTCAGCTTCCGGCATCATTTTACTATTTTCCTGTATGTAGTAAGACTCTACCTTGTCAAGGATCTGACGCATGCCTTTTTCACTTAGAAATTTAATTAAAGGCTTATATCTAGGCAACCCTCTATAGGCCCGAAAAAGGGCTAGGCCTCCTTCCTCTGTGTTGCCTGCTTTTATTTTTTGCTTTGCTTCTTGTAACAGCTTAATAACTAGCTCCTTCTGCAGTGCATACAAATGCCCAATTTTACCAACCAACTCTTGGTAAATATGTTCATCGCTCTCTTCTACAGGACCTGAAATAATGAGTGGTGTTCTAGCATCATCAATAAGTACAGAATCAACTTCATCTACAATAGCAAAATAGTGCGCACGTTGTACCAAATCACTGGCATCGGTTACCATATTATCTCTGAGGTAGTCAAAACCAAATTCATTATTGGTACCAAAAATAATATCTGCTTGATAGGCACGTTGGCGCTCAATGGAGTAGGCTGGGTAGTTATCTATACAGTCTACTGTAAAACCATGAAACTCAAAAATAGGGGCCATCCATTCTGCATCTCTCTTAGCTAAATAGTCATTTACGGTAACCACATGAACGCCTTGATTGCTTAGGGCATTTAAAAAGGCAGCTAAGGTGGTAATAAGCGTCTTGCCTTCACCAGTAGCCATTTCGGCTATTTTCCCTTGATGTAAAACCATTCCACCTATCAATTGTACATCATAGTGCACCATTTCCCAAACAACCATATGTTCACTTACTGGCCATTGATTTTGCCAAATCGCTTGCTTGCCTTCTATGGTTACATAAGACTTACGGGCTGCGATGGCATGATCATGGTCATTAGCAGCAACAGCTAACTGGTTATGATCCCTAAAACGGCGAGCCGTTTCTTTGACAATAGCAAAAACACGAACCAGGACTTGATCTAAAATATTTGTTAAGGCTGCTTTGTGTTGTTTTTTTAATTGCTCTAACCGGTTATATTGATCTACCCTTGCGTTAACAGCAGCCAAAGCATTGCTTGACTGTTCATCCGAAGATCTATTGATTTGTGCCATTTCAGATGTAATAGGCTGTAAATCGGCAGCTATCTTTTTGCGTATAGCAGTCACTTCTTCCCGTAATTGATCATGAGAAAGCGGGTGCAACAACTGATAAATCTGGTTGATTTCGGAAACTTTTTCGTTGTAAAAACGGCGTTGTTTCTCTTTCTTTGAAGTGAAAACGTTAGCAAAAAGTCGATTAAACATCTTGTATATGGATGAAAAAACAGTTCGTAGTTGTTGAGCAGATTGGTAAATAATCTATTGGTTACTTTATAATTTACCTTTTTCTTTACTACAATTGCCCGCTACCACCGAGTGGTATGGATAGCACAATGCTAGACTTAGCAAACAGTCTATTGCAAAACGCAAGGTGGTGATGAGAGGACTCGAACCTCCGGCCCACGGATTTTCAGTCCGATGCTCTACCGACTGAGCTACATCACCAACAGAATTAACGGATAAGCAATTTAAGCATTTTAAAAAACCTAAACAAGGGAACGAGTGCGTATTGAGTAGACTGGCAAGGAATTTTTCATTTACTTGTTGGATTGCATAATCGTAATTATGGACGCAATAATTTTCAAAAAACCCAAAGCGTTTACAATAGGGCTGATGCCACCCATTAAGCATAGTAAATTTATGCAAATCCCAATTCTAATTTGGCTGCTTGAGACATTCGCTCTATTGTATAAGGCGGCTCAAAGGTAAGGTGAACCTTTACTTCATGTACCTCGGGTATAGCTTTGACTTTTTCTTCTACTTGGCTAGGTATCATATCTGCAGCTGGACAATTAGGGGAAGTAAGCGTCATTAAGATTTCAATATTATTGAGTGGTAAAATGGTAATCTCATAAATAAGCCCCAGTTCATAGATATCTACGGGTATCTCTGGATCATAAACTTGTTTAATAGCTTCTATGACTTGTTCTTGTTGAATCATAGCTAGTTAATTTAAAGAGACTAATGGAATATAACTTAAAATATAGTTTGTATTCAGTACTAGGGTAAGGGTACATACAAAAAGATAAGATAATAAGATAAAGAGATCCCTTGTAAAAGGATACAATCATAAAGCACGCCTTACAGCTGAAATAAAAAAAGAGGCTACTGGCGGCTACAAACCAGCAAATGCTGTTTTCCAGGTGCAAGGGGTGCTTTCCAAAACATTGTACAAGGGACGTGATTTTTGGGGTAGCTTTTAATCAAGCAAAAAGTAGGATAATGGACTACTTGGTTACTTGCGCATTATTTGCACTGCTAAGTTCTGCTTCATGTTTGGCTTCAGCTTCTGCCTTTAACTTGCCTAAAGTTCGAACAGCTATTAACCAAAGTATAATAACAGCTATAATAATCAGTACAATTGGTGTACGAATACCACTAATTCCACCACCACCAAATAATAAAGACATAACTGTAATCAATACAGATGCTAAGCTTTTTCCCAAACGGGAACCTACACCATCTACAGCTGCTTTACCACGGACCTTTGTTTCTTCATCTAGTGGGATATAGACCGCTTCTTTAGTAGGATCAAATAAGACATATTTAACTGACTTAATCAACACTACATTGTAAATACCTACTTCAACGGCCAGATATAAAGAACTAAGATGAAAGTCCTTTAAAATAGGATCGAACACATCACCAAAACGAAGGAAGGTAAAAAATAGAACGGTCATCACCAAAGCGGTAACTGGTGTAACAGATGCTGCAAGACGCCATCCTCTTCTGATTATAGGTGTAGCAAGAAAAAGGGTTACTAAAATAGAAATAATACCTACTGCAGTTTGTTGCTGAGCATATATGCCTGCCAGAATGGTATCATCTCCAGTTAATTCTGTATATTGTTTAATTTGATCTTTTTGTACAGCTTCAAATAATGCAATCACCAAGCCGTAACCAATTACCAATATAGAAAGCAACATGAGATACTTGGAACGAGCTAGAAATTTAATAGACTCTATGAAAGACATTTTTATTTTGACTTTTTTAGGCTTTTGCTGAATCTGATAGTAGGCTGGATTAGCTTTTATATCTGCAGTAAAGTAGTTGTATACTACTAGAATCAAAACGATAGCTATAATCACAAATTTTAAACCTTGGTGAAAATGTTTAGCCACACTATCCAACTTAAGAATGGCTCCAGCCAGAATACTCCCAAGAGCAGCAAACATACTTAAGAAGCTATAAAAACGCTTAGCTTGATTTACGGCTGTAATTTCATTTACAAAAGTCCAAAACACTACACTTAATGCAAAAGTACCCCAAGCCTCCGCATGGATGTAAAAAAGCGAAATAGGCCAATGACAAATAGCTTTCCAAAGCTCTATAAGAGTCGGAAATTTTGCTTCAAATATTGTAAAGAACGTATTGAGCTGCAATAGCTCTCTTTGTGGTAGTAAAAACAAAAAAGACAAGGTAAAAAAAGCTAAAAAGTAAATCATAACAGCATTGAAGCGGCCATCTCTTCCCGTAGAACGACTAACTTTCCCATAAAGAATCGTAAAGAAAATCATACTAGGTGTAATGGCTACTGCTTTTAACCAGTAAATAGCGGTAGCACCAACTTCCTTTATCATATTCATATCTTTAAGGGAGCGTGTAAGGGCATAACAAAAAGATATAAGAAGAAATATAAAGGCCATTGGCAAAAATTTACGCAGCTCACTTTTGTAAATCGGAAATATTATTCCACGTATGTTACCAAATTCTTTTTTCGTGCTCATTGTGTTTTTAATTTAGTTAAAATATAAAGTATGAAATAAAATTAATTGGTGGATTAGATACTTTATGATGTTGTAAAATGTTTTTTGAAATGCTACTTTTGCTACTAATTTGCACTTGGATTTGGTGTTTACATTTACTTATTCTGTATGCCAGACTTTTGTTTTTCACTCCATGTCCTGTACAAATCGCCTAGCCTAAACGAGTAGCAAAATAAGTCTGCTAATCATCATGCTCTTTTCATAGTTCTGTATTTAGGGTTAGATAATTGGATACGCCCTCAGGAGTAGCTTTTAGCGCTTTACGCCCTTTTGCCCAGTTGGCTGGGCAAACTTCTCCAAATTGGAGAACATGTTGCCACATGTCAATAATACGTAGTATCTCATGGATGTTTCTACCTAATGGTAGATCATTAATCGCTATATATCGCACGACACCTTGTTTATCAATTAAAAAAGTTCCACGATAAGCTAAAGGAATACCTGTGAAAATCAATTGGTTATGCTCGTTATAGCTCCAATCACCTCCTAGCACACCATAGTTGGAAGCAATCGTCTTACTGGTATCAGCAACTAATGGATAAGTTACGCCCATGATACCTCCTTTTGTTTTGGGTGTATTTAACCAAGCAGCATGCGTTTCTTCTGTATCAGTAGAGCAACCAACCAGTGCGACATTGCGTTCTATAAATTGGGGTAAATGTTGTTGAAAGGACAATAATTCAGTAGGGCAGACAAAAGTAAAATCTTTTGGGTAAAAGAAAAAAAGTACTTCTTTAACCCCTAAAAACTGTTCCAGTGAAAAGTCAGTTACGATATTTCCACCATCTATGACAGCAGGCGCCTTAAAAATAGGGGCTTTTGTTCCTAATAAATGCACAGTATATAGTAATAGTTATAAAAAGGTAACTAGCCGCTTATTGTTTTTAATCCTAATCATTGTTTTAGGAATAGAAATGCGGGTAACACGTTACAATGCAAATTTATATTTTTTTTTATAAATCTCATAGTACACTAGTTGGTAGACTAGTAATTGGCTTGTTTAGCTAATAGGGGCAACTTAAGGATTTTGCCCCTTGATAAAGCCAACCATAAGGATTTTGTACGATATTTTTTTCTTGATGAAAGAATTAGCTTAAGCATTCCTTTAGAAAGGCAAATCATCCTCTATATCGCTAGCAGATGGACTGGTTACAGTTGATTCATTGACTTTATTGCCTTTTTCTAATCGCCATGCCTGCAAAGCATTAAAGTATTTGACAACTCCTTCTGGATTGGTCCATTTTCTACCTCGAAGATTGAAATGAACGGTTATTTCTTCTTTCTCTGTAAATCCATCTAGCAGATCACATTTGTCCTGAATCAGCTCAAAAGAGATATATTCTGGGTATTGTGGATTTTCTACATATTCTACCACAAAAGTTCTTTTTTTAAATGATTCAGAGACTTGCTGTGGCGGATTAATTTCAAATAATCTTCCCGTTATATGCATATATGTAAATGTATTTTTAATAAAATTAAAGATAGACTCTTGTCAAGACTGGATCACCCAGATGGCTTCTTTATTATGAGGCCTACTTGCGATTATCTTAATTATTTTTGGAAAATACAAAAGTAACCAAGCATAATAGCCCCGATATGGTCACCATAGTAGCTGCCATTGAACTATTTAACAAGAAACTGGTATAGTATCCGCCAATAGCGTTTAATATAGCAAAGACTACATTGTAAAATAACAAACGTTTCAGAGATTTTGTGACCAAATACATAGTTGCTGCTGGAACAATTAAAAGGGCAACTACTAAAATAGCGCCTGCTATTTCAAATGCAGCAACCGTTGTAAGCGAGGTTATGGCCATTAAGCAATAGTGCCAACGGGTAGTATGTACCCCAATACTTTGGGCAAATTGTGGGTCAAAAGTACTGACAAACAGATATTTATAACCAATCCTAAGAAAGATTAAATTGATGACTAAAGCGGTTAATAAAATATAAAATGCTTTGGGTCCTAGATTTATACCACTAGAAGTTCGCCATACATCTAATGAAACAGTTGCCAGTTCGCCATAGAGGCTACATTCTGGGTCTAGATCTATTTTTCTACTGAAGAAAGAGATTAAAATAACTCCTAAAGCAAAAAGAAAGGTAAAATTAATGCCTATAGCCGCATCTGCTTGTATGCTTATTTTTTTTTCTAGAAATGCTATCAGAAAGGTGACCAGCACACCTGTTATACCGGCTCCAACAATGAGTATAGGGGAATTTTTAGATCCTGTTATCAGAAGGGCCAATACAATCCCTGGCAGTGTTGAATGGGCAATAGCATCTCCCATCATCGCTATTTTTCTCAACACCAAATAGGTACCTACTAACGCACAATTTACGCTCGCAAGAATAGCCACAATAATGGTCCATAATGCATCCATAGCTAACCTTTTGCAACTAAAGCTATTTTTAATACCTCACAGAGCTCAGGCCAACTATAGCTATTTTGCACTCCTGTTTGCATATTTTTTAGCGTATAGTGGTTCATAGCTGATTCTGTTTCTCCTAGTATGATCACAAAAGGGATATTTTTCTTATGGGCATAGGCTAGTTGTTTTCGAATTTTTACCCGCTCAGGATATAATTCTGCCTTAAAACTAGCTGCACGTAACTGACTCAATAAATGGAGGATTTCTTCTTCCACTTTTTCTTCAATGTTAGTTAATAATACCTCTGTTGTGTAATTGGTAATAGACTCAAAGAGATTTTGCTCCTCCATAAGGTCATAAAGTCTATCTATTCCAAAGGAAAAGCCTACACCAGTTCGCCCACGTGCTCCGAACAGTTCTCCAAGACCCTCATATCTACCTCCGCCACCTAGGCTACCTATTGGAGTGCCAGCTACCGTCAATTCCATAACCAGTCCGGTGTAATAAGCCAATCCTCTTGCTAAGGTTGGTTCAATAACACATACACCATCTGGTAGCCCAAGACCATAGGCGTGGGTGAGTATACTACTCAATGCTTCTACCCCCTTTGCCCCTTGATCTGTATGACCAATGGTTTGCTCTAATTGTATCAAGAGCTGAGCATTGCTCCCTTTAAAGTTTTGGAATAGAGTAAGTGATGCAATTGTTTCTTTACTAAAGCCTGCTGCTGTTAATGCAGCCATGACTTTTTCGAAGCCAATTTTCTCTGATTTATCTACAATGGTACAAAATAATTTCTCGTTTTCTGCATCAGCAATAGCAGACAATAGGCCTCTATGGTTAATTTTAATGGAAAAATCTCGTATTCCCAATTTGGTACATACATCATAGATCAATTTTAAAATTTCCGCTTCACACAATAAAGAATTACTGCCCACAATATCGGCATCACACTGTAGAAATTCTCTATAGCGGCCTCTTTGGGGTCTATCTGCTCGCCATACAGGTTGCATTTGGTAGCGCCTAAATGGGAAGCATATTTGATGGTGATTCGCTGCAATATGACGCATTAAAGGGATGGTTAAATCATAGCGAAGCCCTTTGTCGCTGATGAGTGGGTTCAATTTTTTGTAATCTTTCAGATTTATTGCTGAAGCGATACCTTCTAGAAAATTACCAGACTTAAGTACATGAAAGATCAATTGCTCCCCTTCTTGGCCATATTTTCCTGTAAGGGTAGTGCGATTTTCCAAAGCAGGGGTCTCTAGTGGTTCAAATCCATAGAGTGCATAAATAGACTGAATAACAGAAAGGATATAATTGCGGCGATATACCTGAAGGGAATTATAGTCGCGCATACCTTTTACAAGACTAGGTAATATAGTCATCTACTTTTACTAATATAATTAGGTGAAAGATAGGCTTTCATTTGGAACTATGACAAATACTAATTTAAACGATCATTGGATGATTCACAATACTTAACTTGATGAGCTGAAATACCACTACAAGATTTTGTTGGCTTTTTAAAGCTTTTAACCTAAAATAGCTTCTATACTTGAGCTATGGATTATACATATTGTTAATCATTCATATATATATTATTTATAGAAGGTTTTTTTTCTTT
>NZ_JAACGD010000075.1 GCF_022810445.1 Candidatus Cardinium sp. cBcalN2
ATCAACTACTACAATTTATTGCTGATGTACCTGGCTCAGGGCCATTGCTTGTCTTTGTTACTATTCTTATTTTATGTTCACATTGTTCTCTTGTTATAGTTGAAGTTGGTCTTTGTGGTTCTGTTTGGCTCCATAAACTTACTAAGTCTTGTCTTGCTTGTTCTCGTGTTTCTCGTTGTGTCTCGCGTAATTCTTCTATGCTGCGCTCTAGTGTATTTTGGTCTATTTCTAGTTGTTCTCGTGTTTCTCCTTGTGTCTCGCGTAATTCTTCTATGCTGTGCCCTAGTGTATTTTGATCTATTTCTAGTTGTTCTACGTTTTTCTTAAGTTCTTGTATGTTTATTTCTTCTTTATGTAGTTCTTCCATTAGCTTCTCAAGTTCCTTGTTTTGCTTTTTATTTGACCTTTGTTGTCTTTCTTGTAGTTTTTGTATTTTTTGTTGTATTTTCTTAGTGCTTTCGCTGCTTTTTTGTACTCGCTCTTGTAGCTCTTGCACCATTTTTTCTCTTTCTTCTCTTACTCTTTTTATACCTGCGGTTTGTGATTTTGTTTCCTCTATTAGCTTGTCTAATTCGTTTTTTTCTCCTGAGGAAAGAAAAGACCAACAACTGATACTAAAAAATATAGTAGCAAATGGGAAAATAGACTGTTTGCTATTGCTTAATAGATATTTTTTTGCTTTGTGTATAAGGGATGTATAGGGTATTTTCATCTTCTTATTTTGTTTGATAGGTAGATGCTGATTATTAAATCAATTTGACTTGTTACCGTTCACCCAATGACGTCAACTTAAGATATATATTTAATTGATTATTAGATACAATGGATATATAAAAACGCGCCTTGTAAAAAGCTGCGATCAGAAAGCTCAGCTTATAGATGAAAAGAAAAACAGTTTTGTGTGAAGCCCGCGCAGCGGGCGAGTTCTGTTTTTCCAGCTGTAAGCCGAGCTTTCAGCAGTTTTTTGCACAGGGCTTGATTTTGTATCTGTTCATGACATTGGTAAAAAATGAATTTTTATTGTTACTTTTTTCTTGATAAAAAAGTAACCAAAAAATCAAGCCCTCAGTAAAAAGTTGCAGCAATCACCTGTTAGAGCTGTAAAAACAGAACTCACCCGCTGCGCGGGTTCAAACAAGCTGTTTTTCTAATCAGCTTTAATAGGTGATTGCCC
>NZ_JAACGD010000076.1 GCF_022810445.1 Candidatus Cardinium sp. cBcalN2
GTAAAAAGTTTCGGCAATCACTTATTAGAGCTGATTAGAAAAATAATTGAAAAGGAAGAAAGGTCGGATGCTGTTTTTCCAAGTCTAAAGGGTACTTTCAGCGATTTTTTACTCAGGTCTTGACTTTTTTGATGAAGTAAAAAGTGATATAAAAAAGCCTTTTTTACCAATTTGGTCGACAGATGCTCGTTTTTTCTTTTTTGCCTAACTCTAGCCACGGTGCTGAATCTATATGTTATACAACAGTGCATACGTTAGCGGTAGAACAATGCTTTTTTCTTATTTTTTTCTTCCAAATAAAGAAAAATGTACATAACGCCAAGGTCGCTTTTTTAGATCAAAAATTAATTTGTTCAAATTCTCTACACCATAATTAATATTATGATAAAATGATGGATCATGCATAAATAACCCAAGCGTTCCAGCATCGCTAGAAGTGGTTCGTATTAATTTTTCTACATCTTTGAGCATATTGTTAATCCTACAGGAGATCTCTTGAACAGGAATTGACCTTACTTCCAAAATTAGGTCATGCATAACAGGGAGCATAGCCGGTATACCTATTTTTGAATCCGCCAATGGAGAAGAAATAGCAATGATATGTTTGGCAATGGTGCCTATGTTTTGCTCGAGCCCTTTGACCGCAGTTTTTAAGGTATAACTTGTTTTTTCAAGGTTAACTAGAATGGCATTAACACCTTCAGTAGTCTTGATAAGATTCTGGGTCACAGTGGCTACCTGTGCCGTCATTGCCTTAATATCAATATCATTAAAATCTGGGTGAAATTGGCCCGTGATAATATCATTTCTAGTGATGAGATTTCCTTTATTCAACTCAATTTCCAAAGCATTTCCTTCCATCATACCTGCATTATTCAACATAACCTTACTAGTGTGGGTCAGCGGAAATTGTTTATCTAGCTGAATGGTAACCAATGTACCATAATTTTGCTTAGGCTTGATTTCTACTTTTGTAACCATGCCTACTACGTGGCCTTTTAGTTTGACAGGAGCAGAAACACACAAGTTTTTGTTTACAGGATAAAAAATTTGATAGTCATTATATTTAGAAAATATATTGTGACCTTTAAGGAATAAAAAACCATAATATAAAATTCCCAACGAGGATAGGGTCAATAAGCCTATCATATAGTTCTTATTTTTTATTTGCATGTTGGTCCGTTTTGTATGTTTCAATAGAGGTTACTGATATAAAATAAAAAAACCATTCTATGGTTCACAATTTACAAAATAACTTAATATACCTGCAGCTAATAGTTATTTATTTTTTAATGGCTAATCATTAGTATAGTTCTCGTAACTAGGTTTAGCTTGAAGCACTAGACAATAGGCTAAGGTATCCAATAAGCGGAATGCAGTATTATATGATTATAAATTGTCTTAAAAATGAATAAAAAAGTTCATTTTTTCTTTTCAAATCAGGCTCAGAGAGGTAAGACATTACGCTTAGATAAGCGTCTAACGGCGGATTGGGTATAGCCTATGAGGTTAATGGCTACAGGTATTTGTCCAAATAGTTTTTTACTAGCATTTTTAAAAGCTGAGGTAAGTGCGGTTGCCATAAAACAATCAGGTGGTTTTTGATTCGTGTTATTCAACAGATTACGTGCAGTGAGAAACTGTTGGACCCCTAATGCGGTAAGCTTTGCCACATCTATGACTTCAATCTTTTTTTCATAACGTGTGTTTAAAATTTTTTTTAGTACTTTTTTCAAAAATATATAATGGGTACAGGCTGGAATCAATGCATCTAAATGGGGCGCAATAATTTGGTTGAGATAATGATCTAATAACAGGTGGTCCACCTTACCACCATTAAAACAAGCTTCTACCATAGGAACCAGTAGGGGAGTAGCTAACGCACTAAGCTTGATGCCGGCTGTTTGAAATCGTTCTGGATAGATGCCATGTGCTACGGTATAATTTGTGCCTATAAGCCCTATATATTTATAATGAGTTGCTGAATGGATGTAGTTGATTACTGGATCAATAACGTTAATCGTATCGATTGCTTGCCCTATCTTTTTAAGATAAGATGGCAAAAAATGATCTGCAGCAGCGGTGGCAGTGTTACAAGCAATTACCAAGAGTTTATAGCGTTTGCTTAAACAAAAGTTAACCACTTGCCTGATATAGCCACATAGTGCTATGGATGACTTTTCACCATAAGGCAAGTTTTTAGTATCGGCAATGTAATGGATGGATTCATTTGGTAACAATGCTTGGATTGCTTGAGCAATCGCCAAACCACCTACACCACTGTCATAAATGGCAATCGGAGCATCGTCATGGGTATAGGACAACACAATAGAAAAGATGGCTATTAGGGCTTAATATGAACAAGCAAGTAGTCTAAATAAAACTAGACAACTAATGTGGGCCCACCAGGACTTGAACCTGGGACCTGCTGATTATGAGTCAGATGCTCTAACCGACTGAGCTATGGGCCCTTGTAAAAAACCTACTGCTGTAGGAAAATTTTGTCGATAAGTAAACAATACCTCACAATGTTACGTTTTTTTTTCTAAAAAACCAGCGACTATCTTCTAGTTTATATAGATTTTCATCTATTAGCTTTGCAAAAGAGAAATGTTACAAGCGAAAAGCCTATCTTTGTATGCAGCTTGTTTTTTTTAGACTTAAAATTTAATTTTAGTTTCGTTGCAAGTTATCTTTTTTGATTTTGCCCCATGCAATTTAAACATTTTCCATTTACTTATGCGTTATTTTACATGCTTGTTATCACCCTTAGTCAAGTCATTGTTAGTTATTCCATTGTGTTTGTTGGGCTCGTCTTGTCCTGATAAATCTGAAGAAAGGGAAGATAGGAAAAATCATCCCATTTGGTCAGAGGTTAATGATTCAGAAGATAAATTGAATGAAGATCATTGTATTATTACTAAGTTAGGTTTAAGTAGGTTGCGTTTTCATGTTGCCAAGCATCAGGCATGTTTTCATGCAGCAGATTGTTATCCAACATCTGAAAAAAATATTCTCGATACCAATAAAGAACAAATTAACTGGATTTTAACGCCTAACTTTTATGGTTGTTTGACACTAGAAAAATTTCCTAAAACTAGCCAAATAGGTATGAAGTCCAGGGCCTATGATGATCAGGAGGGTGGTATACCGCCATCATTTTTAGAAGAATGGTTAGCTATAGATCCTATTGATTATAAAGAGGCTATATTGATTGTTTCTACAGGAGTAGAGGGTAAATTAGGTGTAAGAGAATTATTAAAACGAAACTTAAAAAATAAAAAAGAAAAAGGTGAAATCCAAGATTATAAAATTCTAAGATCTAAATATGCTGCAACGTATCATAATCAGTGCGTTAAAGAGGGAAAAAGGGTTTTTACTTTTATACATACGGGTTGTTAGTTGCTTTTGTACGATTTGCCTAAAGAGATGTATCTGTTCATGACACTGGTAAAAAATGAATTTTTATTGTTACTTTTTTCTTGATAAAAAAGTAACCAAAAAATCAAGCCCTGTGCGAAAAACTGCTGAAAGCTCAGTTTACAGCAGGAAAAACAGAAATCGCCCGCTGCGCGGGCT
>NZ_JAACGD010000077.1 GCF_022810445.1 Candidatus Cardinium sp. cBcalN2
ATTTTTTGTCCACTTTTTGATCAAGCAAAAAGGGGTATAAAAACTGCTGCGTACCACTCAGCTGAGCGTAAATATATACTATTATATTTGGTAATCAATAAAATATATCCCTTAAGTTGATGCTATTTCGTGAACGCAAACGATTTCTATTGTACAATCGACTCAAAATGCTTAGCAAAGGTAAGCAACTTAGCTTCTTCAAAATAGTTGCCAATAATTTGAATACCAATGGGTAAATTCTTTTGATCTACGCCATTTGGTAAAGAAATAGCGGGTAAACCAGCCACTGATGCCAATACGGTATAAAGGTCACTCCAATACATAGATAATGGATTATTGGCAAAACTATTCACCTTAAAAGCAGTCGTGGTAGTGGTAGGCAGTATGATAAAATCGTAATCTTTCAAGATATCTTGCATGGCCTTTTTAATCAGATTACGTACCTTTAAAGCCTTAATGTAGTGTGTCTCACATTGAGATGCACTCAGCACAAACGATCCTAGCATAATCCGCTTTTTTACCTCTTTAGCAAAGCCTTCGGTTCTTGTCTTGATGTAGACCTCTTCCAATGTAGTAGCATGGCTACTTCGGTAGCCATAACGAATACCATCAAAACGGGAAAGATTGGTACTGGCTTCTGCATTTACCAATATATAATAAGTCGGCAAAGCATATTTGAGCAACTCAAAATGGACATGATCTACTTGATGACCTGCTTGCTTTAAAAGTTCCAAACCACCTAATGTACGTTCTTTTATTTCCGGCTGTAAACCTCCATTGCTAAGTGTACCTGCTAAGCAGGCTACTTTATAACGCTCTGGGTGATATAATCCACTAGTATAATGGGGCACCTCCCGACAGACTGCGGTATCATCAAATGCGTCAGGACCAGCTATTACCTCCAATACACTTGCGCAATCTTCTACCGTATGGGCAAAAATACCAGCAGTATCAAAAGAGGAAGCATAAGCCACTATACCATGTCTAGAAATTCTACCATACGAAGGTTTAAGACCTACAAGACCACAAAACGCAGCTGGTTGCCTAACAGATCCACCTGTATCTGTACCAATAGAAACATGACACATCTTTGCTTTCACAGCCGCTGCAGATCCACCAGAAGAACCACCTGCCACCCTTGTCTTATCTATAGGATTCAGCACTGTACCAAAATAAGCATTTTCTGAAGAAGAACCCATGCCAAATTCATCACAATTTTGATGGCCAATAATCAAGGCATCAGCTGCTAGCAATCGCTCCGTAACGGTTGCATGAAATGGCGAAATATAATTAGTCAAAATTTTACTACCAGCTTGTAATGGATGATCTTTATAAGCCACCATATCTTTTAATCCAATGACCATGCCAGCCAGCGGGCCACCCATACCCTCTTTTATTTTTTGATTAACTACAGCAGCATTTTCCACAATTTCTTGATCATAAACATTTACAAAAGCATTTAAATCTTGTTGTTCTTTAATATGCTGCAATAACTGCTTAATTACTTCCATAGAAGTAACTTTTTGAGAGGCTAATAATGAACGAAGTGGATTAAAAGAATAGTGATAGCCAGCCATATAGATAGAAAATTATAAAATTGAAGCCTTAAGATGGTTGGAAATGAATAGGCTCTCTCAAACCTTTATAGTCTGTAAGCTCTATTTCTACTGCACCTACTACCAAGTTAACCTTTAATTTTAAAGGAACTTTGTTGACATCATTCGAAATATATGCTTCAACTGGATGTTCTCCAGAAAATATAGTTCCCTCTATAGGAACCAAGGGTGCAAAAACCAAGGCTGATGTCTTTCCTAGCTTCGTAGTAATGGTCTGCTTCCCAAGAAATAAGATACCAATATCTTCATAGAGCTGCTGGTCATGTAAAACCGTTACACTGAGCTTATCACCTGGTTTGAGTTTCTGAGTATCAATCGAACGCAAAGCATAATAGCCACCTATTAAATCTTTAATATTTAGACTAGAGATGGGATGATAGGTAACTTCAGATTCCATATTATTAGCACTTTCAGCTACTTCTATCTTCGCTTGATAGGATTGGTAATCAAAATCAACTTGTTCTTTTCTTACATAACCATTTTCTTGAAGATGTGTAACACATCTATGAGGTCGTAGTGCTTTGGAGCAATCGGCATCTAGATAACTTTCCCATCTGTCGAACAACTTATAACCTAACAGCCCCAATGTACTACTAGAACTACCCTCAACTTGAACCCTATAGCAAAGATGTTCATTGAGTTTATGCAACTGCTCATCTACACACATAGTGGCTGTACCAGCATGGATAAAGCTATAATGAACCTGATATTGGAGCCATTCTCCTTGTAGAAAAGAGGGCTCAAGCGTATCAGCAATCTTAGCATGTACCTTACTTAAAAAAGTAACCGTTAAGCAACAGAAAAAAAAACTCTTTAAGTATGATACAACTGTCATAAATATTAAAATTTTGATTAAAGTCATTAAAAGGGAAAGCACTATAACCGATAATTTTACAACAAAAAAAACAGAAACCCAAACAATCTACCCCATAGATTATTAGTAAACAAAAGTATTTATAATAATTGAAGTCTGGAAATAGGAAAAAAAAAGATAAAAAACTATCTTGATGAAGTTTTATAGAAACTATCAGTAGCACCAAGATTACATATAAAATTAAATTATAACATGCTAACGCCCTCCAGGCAAAAGAAGATAACAGTATTAAAAAAATGAATTTGAAGAAATATTCCAGCTATATCATTGCCCTACTTTTTTGTCATGGATGTGATCAATGTGATAACAATGCATACAAGCAAGAAGAAGAAAAAGGGTATTACACAAAAAATCTGTATAAACTAGATAAAATAGAGTCTTTTGAAACAACAATTACTACATTACAATCGCCTGATGAGATCACTAAGTTTAGAAAAAAACTAGCAGATAGAAGTCCTAAATGGTCTGTAACCGGTACAGAAAAAAAACCATACAGACTCTGGATTAGCTTTTACAACAAAGCAATACTAGAAAACATAGTAAAAGAAGTAGCAAAAAAACATGATAGTAGACTGCTAGAAAACTTTTTTAAAAGTTTTGGAAAGTTATTTAAAGAACCTACAGAAGCAACTGAAAAAGAGGTGATAGCCTCACTCAAAAAGCTAAAAGCACATACCACTCTAGTAGCAGCATTTAAAGAATGCATAGCAGAAAGGTACAATAAACCAGAGACAATTTATCTGAGTCAGGAAACACTAGAATATGAGGAATTTTTATACTTTATTCTGAATGAATCAAACAAAAATAATAGGCGACATATTAAGCTAAAAAAATTGCAAGTTAATCTAAAAAAATGGAAAAAAGATGGTCTTCCAAGCGGTGAAGAGCTATGGAAAAAAATTCAGGAACAGGAAGAAAAAGAAAAGAGGTCACTACAAAATTCTAAAATATATCGATACAAAGAAAACCAGCAAGCCATTGCAGAAAGCTTACGATTAATTAATCAACTCATGCATGATCCGTATAGTTTAACCTATAAAGATTTACTAGAAACATTACCACATGGCAAAAACAAGTTAGAAAATATTTTAGACGAATTACTGGAAAACAGAGACCATATAAATATACAATCACTAAAGCGCTATCTTAGGATTGTACCAGATTGCCTGTAAAAATGTATCTGTTCACAACATTACTAAATAAGGTATTTTTAACTTACTTAAATTGCATCGCTTCCGTATCGATTCAAGGTATCTGTTCCTGACACTGGTAAAAAATGAATCTTTATTGTTACTTTTTTCTTGATAAAAAAGTAACCAAAAAATCAAGCCCTCAGTAAAAAGTTGCAGCAATCACCTGTTAGAGCTGTAAAAACAGAACTCACCCGCTGCGCGGGTTCAAACAAGCTGTTTTTCTAATCAGCTTTAATAGGTGATTGCCC
>NZ_JAACGD010000078.1 GCF_022810445.1 Candidatus Cardinium sp. cBcalN2
AGCTTTCAGCCACTTTTTTCATCAGCGCTTGATTTTTTGGTTACTTTTTTATCAAGAAAAAAGTAACAGTAAAAATTCATTTTTTACCAATGTTGTGAACAGATACTATAACAGAGCTATTATACGCAATATACTGCGTTAAGTAATAAGCCTAGTCTATAGCTTTAATTTTTTTTAAAAGATAGTCAGCAGTAAAGTATCCTTTATCTTTTCTTACTTCAAGAGAGCGTTGGATGATAAAAGTAAGCAGCTGAGTAGGGTGGAGCCCAATCTCTGCTGCCTGGTGGAATAAAAAAGAAGAAGGATTCATACCAGCTGTAGTGTTGGGATCATTTAAAATAACTTGGTTATCATTGGTCAGAAAGCCATCTATACGTGCATATACCTGACAATTCAGGAGTTGGAACAAGGCAACTGCCTCTTTACGGATCACATCCAATAGAGGACCAGGTAAGATCATAGGTGTTTGTTTTCGTACAATACCAGGCAGATATTTGGCTCTATAGTCAAAATGCAACTTTCCTTTTAGCATTTCAGTGGGTGGTAATGCCATAGCATTACCTTTTTCTGCTTCTAGTACAATACAAGAAAATTCCCGTCCCTCTATAAAGGCTTCTATCAGGATGGCTTCTTCTGCTTGTGCACTAATCAATAAAATAGGCTCTTTTTGCTTTTGAAAATAAAGCTCGATATAATCTAACAAGGCATGAGGTGTATAAAAAATTTGATCTGCTACCCATAAAGGAAATCCTATGCCCTCTCGAAGATCTATCAGGCTATTGAACCAATTTTTTTTCTCTGTAGGTGTATAGGCTTTCCAGCCTTCATAGCTTATGGCTTCCATAAAAAATGCTTTATGGACAGCCCTTATGAAGGAATCAAGTGTACGATGCCGCACAATTGTCACACCTATTGAGGAGCCTTGTCTGCTGCTTTTAACAACAAAAGGAAGCCCAATAGTAGTGATGATTTTATCTAGTACCTTTTGGGGATCATCTCTATTTAGCCACTCTTTTTGCGTTATAGTGATAGAATCAGGAACTAAAAACCCTGCATGCTGTAAAAGTTTTTTTTGATAAATTTTATCAATACTTAATGCGGTTGGCAATATATCAGATCCTGTATAGGGGATTTGATACCATTGCAGTAATCCTTGAATGACTCCATCTTCGCCATAGACACCATGCAAACAAAGAAAAGCTACATCGAAGTATTTTGAAAAATCAATAGGTGCTATATTTTGTCCTATTTTTTCTATCAATGGTGCATGGCTTTGGGTAGTAGGGAGCGATTCTATGTAAAGCGGTATACCCCAAAAATTAGATACAGCAGGAGAGGGATAAAACTCTCGGATGGTACCCTGATAAAGGTATTTTTTATCGAGTAAGATAAAATTACCGAGACTATCAACAAAAACAGGAACTGGCTCAAATCTTTCGCGATCTAAGTGATCATAGACGGTACGACCACCTGCAAAAGAAATCTCACGTTCTCTCGATTGGCCACCAAAAAATATACCTACTCTAACCGGGGTTGATAAAGAATGATCCATCTTAAAGGTAAAACCTATCAGTAACTTATAATTTTATTTTGGTAGCTGTACTACCAACAAGAAGGGGGATTAAGCCATTTTTTTTAATACACCATCTTGGCTGTTTTTTTCTACAGGTCTGAGCAGCTCTAATCGTGTTCTACTGAGCTGTTCCAATGCATAACTTTTATCAATGACTAATTTATCTTGTCCTTTTAAGGATGGAGCAGTGTACATCACTTCACCCATAATGCTTTCACAGATAGAACGTAGACCTCTGGCCCCTAACTTGAGCGATAT
This sequence comes from Candidatus Cardinium sp. cBcalN2, assembly GCF_022810445.1. Taxonomy (GTDB): domain Bacteria; phylum Bacteroidota; class Bacteroidia; order Cytophagales; family Amoebophilaceae; genus Cardinium. The sequence goes on from NZ_JAACGD010000078.1 coordinate 1,832, forward strand.
AGCTTGCTCTGCAATCAAATCAAGGGTTTCTTCGGTAAAGGTTAGGGTAATGCCATCTATTGCGAATAACTTAGTATATTGCTTGACTAATGCATTTTTAGGTTCTGTAAGAATGCTACGCAGATCAGATTTTGTAAGCGGTTCCAGTCCTTTTATAACGGGAAGGCGACCTACCAGTTCAGGAATGAGTCCATAACCTTTTATATCGGAAGCAGAAACATACTTAAGCATATCTTTATCATCTACCCTAGCATTAGGCTTGGCACAAAATTCAAAGCCTATCGTATTAAAGTTGATTCGATTACTAATGGTTCTAGTGATGCCATCAAAAGCTCCTCCGCAAATAAACAAAATCTTTTCTGTATTAACAGCTGTTAGCTTTTGATCTGGATGCTTTCTGCCACCATGTGGAGGGGCATTTACAATCGAACCTTCTAATAGTTTTAGCAAAGATTGCTGTACACCTTCGCCACTTACATCTCGGGTGATAGATGGGTTATCTCCTTTTCGGGCAATTTTATCGATTTCATCTACATAAACAATCCCTCGTTCAGCTGCAGTTACCTCATAATTGGCAGCATGTAACAAGCGACTAATAATGCTTTCTACATCTTCTCCAACATAACCGGCCTCTGTCAAGACGGTTGCATCTATAATGCAAAAGGGCACCTCTAGCATTTGAGCTAAAGTACGAACTAAATAAGTTTTTCCTGTACCTGTTTCTCCAACCAGCAATATGTTGGATTTTTCAATGATTACATCATCTTCTATACTTGCCGGGTGAGCCAGACGTTTATAGTGGTTATAGACCGCAATAGATAGTGCTTTTTTAGCTTCTTCTTGTCCAATCACATATTCATCTAAATAGGCTTTAATTTCTTTCGGACGCAGTAAGTTAACTGGTTTGATATCATTGATGATATTATCTTCCTTTTGGAGCTGAATAATTTGTGCAGCTTGTGTCACACATTGGTCACAAATGCGTCCTTCTGGACCTGTTACCATCATACTGACTATTTCACTAGCTTTTTTACAAAAAGAACAATGGTTTTTCATAATAGTAGTAGTTGTATGATTAAATTTTTTTCTGTTTCTCTAGTACAAAATCAATGATGCCATAATCTTTTGCTTGGCTTGCACGCATCCAATAGTCCCTATCTGAATGGCGCTCTATAGAAGCATAGTCTTGACCTGTATGATTAGATAAAATATTATATATGTCTTTTTTAATTTCAATCATTTGTTGCATAGTAATTTCCATATCAGCAGCTGTTCCCTTAGCCCCTCCTAGTGGTTGATGAATCATAATTCTGGCGTGTGGAAGGGCAGATCGTTTGTTTTTAGCTCCTCCAGCCAATAATACAGCAGCCATAGAAGCAGCAAGACCTGTGCAAATGGTGGCTACATCAGGAGAAATATATTGCATAGTATCATAAATTCCTAAACCTGGGTATACGGAGCCTCCGGGACTATTAATGTAGAGCAAAATATCTTTTTGGGGATCAACAGACTGTAAAAAAAGAAGCTGTGCAATAATTACGTTGGCAATATTATCATCTACTTGCGTGCCAAGAAAGATAATTCTGTCCATGATTAATCTGGCAAAGACATCAACCTCTCTAAAATGAGCAGGACGTTGTTCAATAACAGATCGGGTCATATTTTCAATATCTGATAGGTAGTTATGAATTTCTAAGCCAGTTGCATAACCATTCTTAACGGCAAATTTTTTAAATTCTCTTTGATTTGGCATAAATTAATATGGAAGGTAAAATTTATTTTGTTTACTACCTAATACATGGGTTCTAGTTTGGAATTTAGTACAAAATAATGTAGCAACCAAATCTATACTTACTATTTGTTCCATAATCGTTCATTTGGTACTAAAATAATAGATGTAACAGATTGTGGTTATTAGCCTATGATAGCACGAATATAACTTTGTATTTTAGGTAAGTCATATGGCGTAAACCAGGTTATATTTTTATCTTTTCTAAACCAGGTTATTTGTTTTTTTGCATACTTTTTTGTGTTTATTTTGATATAGTTTACAGCTTCTGATAAACTGTATTGACCATCTATATAGTCGAATAACTCTTTATAGCCCAATGTTTGCAAGGCATTGGTTCTTTTGTAGGCATATAGTTTTTCAACTTCTTTTAGTAATCCTTGTGCCATCATCATCTCCACACGCAGGCTGATCCGTTTATGTAGTAGTTCTTTTTCTTGGATCAAGCCTATGGTTATAATATTGAATGGTCTGGTTTCTTTTGGTTTTTGTTGTCGCAGGGTAGAGTAGGGGAGTCCTGTTCCTAAGCAAACCTCTAATGCTCTGAGGACTCTTCTAGGATTTTGAAGATCTACGCTGTTATAATAAGCAGGATCTTTTTCTGCCAGTAGCTGGGTGAGATAGGGAAGCCCTTTTTGAGCTAAGGTAGCATTTAGGGTGACCCGCAGGTTAGGTGATAGCGTAGGCAATTCGGCTAAACCTTCACAGAGTGCCTTTAAATAGAGGCCAGAACCACCGGTTGCGATAACCACATCTTGATAGGTAAAAATTTTGTTAAGGGTTTGTAAGGCATCTTGCTCAAATCTACCGGCTGTGTAGTTTGCTTGAATGGGTAAGAAAGATAGAAAATGATGGGGTATGCCCCTCATTTCTGCTTGGGTCGGCTGTGCGGTGCCAATCACTAAATCTTGATAAAACTGCCTGGAATCAGCAGATATAATCTCTGTTTGCAGAATTTCAGCTAGTTGAATTGAAAGTGCTGTTTTGCCTATAGCTGTTGGACCGACAATAACGATTAAGTGTTTAGGCATTATTATCCAAATTAATCAAGACAGAGGTTAGTATATTCACCTGTATTCATACATCCCGTATTATTATCGGAAGAGCGATTGCTACTGTTTTTTTTATTTGTTTGTTTGCTGTTTCTACTTTTTCCGTTTTTGCTGTTTTTTGTTTTTTTTGCTGTTTTTTTTGTTTTTTTTGTTTTCGTTGCTGTTGCTGTTGCTGTTTTCGTTTTCGTTGCTGTTGTTGCTGTTGTTGTTTTCGT
>NZ_JAACGD010000079.1 GCF_022810445.1 Candidatus Cardinium sp. cBcalN2
GCAAAAAGTAGCTTTAAAAAATTCATTTTTTACCAGTGTCAGGTACAGATACAAAAATTGGTTAGTAGCAATCCTTATCCATTGTAATGCTTTAAATCTTTTTGCCTTATAAAAGGTAAATAAATAGAAAATAGATAAGGTATGATTCAATCGCCCAGGTAGCATCAGTATGCATAGCAAAGTATGCTGAATTGGCGGTAGTAATTATGTCATTAAATTAAATATATCATTAAATATCTCATACTATGAAAAAGCATGTAGACTACAAAGTAGCCCTATCGGTTGGACTATTCAGCTTGAGCACCTTATCTTCTTGTGTCAA
>NZ_JAACGD010000008.1 GCF_022810445.1 Candidatus Cardinium sp. cBcalN2
ACTGCGCTGAACGGCTACCTGTTTTTCTTTATCATCTGTAAGCCATGCTTGCTGATCGCAACTATTTTACAAGAGGCGTTTTGACTAGCTCATCCCATAGCCTTGAACGCATACAGTCTATCGCAGGATATACAAAAACGCCTTCTACTGACATTTTCTTTTGAGTTGCCCCCAGTGCTTCAATGGATAAAAATGATCTATAGATGTGAAGGATTGTAAAATTTTTGGAACAATAGGTTCCAATAGTGGGAACAATAGACTATTATCTATGCAATATTTCGGCAAGGCAGCAAAGTCTAAACAACCACAGCAATAAATTAACAAACTGATAAAAAATGCTACTTTACATAACCCAAATAGCCCCCCTAATAGGTTATCAAACATACCCAATAGGGTAATCATTAACATACCCTTAATTAACTTGGTTAATAGATAAATGATCAGTACACCTATAAATAGCATCAGGATAGCTAAACAAATAGGTAGAAAAGTAGCTAGAGGAGGTACCTTGTCTTCTATAATAGGTAGCAAAGTATAAAATAAAGTTACCCCTTTTATGCAACCCAATACCAATAGCGAAGAGGAAATTAATTCTACAATAAAACCTTTTTTAAATCCATTATACCCACCCCAAATAAGTGGTACCATGAGTATTATATCAAAAACATTCATAATCAACGCGCTAATTAGCAACAGAAGTAGCGTTTCAAAAAGCAGTTTATTGAATAGCGTATTCCATCTGATTCACTACACGAACCCGTTTTTTAGTAGGTATATGGGTATCTTCAATAGCAAAAGCACCTTGCGTTGCTCTACGCAACATGCCTAGGCATACACCTGAATCACTAGCAAGCTGCTCAGCAGCTTTTTTCCCATTTATAGTGGCCTCTTGAATCATAGATGGCTTAATGGTATTTAAGTTTGTAAAGATAAACTTAGCTGGCCCATCCCATTTAGGGTAGGTTAGACGGACGCCCATTTTCATGATTTCCTGAGATTTCTGTACCGTCTGATAGATTAAATTTATATTTGGTGAATCTACGACGACCTGCATATTGACTGAATATCTAAGGCTTTGGGAATCATATTTTCCACGATCATGTAATTCAGGAGCGCCATATATAATTTCCTTACCTGCAAATCCTTGCTTTTTTAAAAAAGCAATCAATAACTGTGTTTGTTTTTTAATTTGTGCATTAACGCGCCCTAAGTCATTATCCACTGCCTCAAATTTAATAGTCCATATACCTATAGTCGCATCCACTTCTCTTTCTGCTAGCCCTTTTATGCTGACAGATCGTAGATTGCTTGTACGGCTATGATAAAAAGATAAACTAAAAATAATGCTACTTACCACTAAGCCTATACTCAAGATAATAGCTGCTTTAAATCTGTTTTTATCCATTTAATGTGTTGTGTTTAGGGTTATAGTTTACTATTTACTTATTTATAGTTTTTTAATTTTTTTGAGAGATTATTTGCTGAGACTTAATATAGGAACAATAAAAAAATAAAAAAATTTTTGTATAAAAAGCATGCCTTATATAAAGGCATGCCTTGAGATTAACTTAGATTCAGTTTAATCCAATAAAAAACAGTAGATAAATTTATTTTAAACTAAACTTTATGCTTCCAGCTAATTTGTGTTGAGGCTTTTTATTTTCTTTATCATCTACTCTAGATTCTTGTACTAAACTATATCCACCAGAAAGCGTCAAGTATTTGTTGGCTTGGTAAGTAATATTGGGTACTACATTCCACTGGGAGAGAAAAGCTATAACTGGCTTTTCTGACTTTTCTGAATCTTCTAATGTTTTAAGGTAAGATCCTCTAATAGAAAATGTCCATTCAGGTGTGACAGCGTATTCTAGCGTACCTCCAACACCAAATGCATCAATAGAAGACAAATCTGACTTGTTCCTATCTATATAGTAGGCCGCAGACATTTCTTTACGTTCATCATCTTGCTGAATCGCTGAGAGCCCTGTTAAGTAATCACCTAGACCCAAAACATAAGCACCTTGGCCTGTAACTGTAAATTTTTTAGGAACCACTTGGTATTGAATGCCTAGATGGCCACCGTAGGTAGTACAGCATTTAATGGGCAATTTTGTTGCATCAGGATCAGTACTATGTGTATAGTCTGTGTAACGTCCTAATCCACTCAAAGCTATATTAACATGGTCGGTAACAATGCCTAAGTTTACACCAATGGCTGGCAAACTATTTCTTATTTTGAAGGCCCGCTCCTTATTTTTTGAATCATCTAATTCATTAAATAGTGGTTTATCTTTATCTTTTTTTTTATCATATCTTTTTTTCGTTTTATCAAACAAACCCACTTCTAGTGCAACAGGCTTTTCAATAGCACAGCCGAATCGGAACCAATCAAATGTATGTTCATACTTTATTTGTAAAACACTTGCGCTTGGAGAGATCAGGAGCCAAGGATCTGCTTTTTCATAACCGAAAATAGTAGCAGTTTGGCCAATGGTTACCATCTTACCAATGGTGACAGCCGCATGCTTAATGCCAAGTTCTTTACCTCCCCCCCAACCAGCAGTTATATGAAGGGTTGTAGTCTTGCTACAGCAAGCTGTTGGCACCTCTGCTTTAAATGTTAAACCGGCTCCAGGACTATTTTTAGTTGACCATTGATCGTCTTGCCATGTAATGGTAGGGTTTATGGTAACAGAAGCACCCAATTTTAGGCAATGGTCTGATTGATCTTCATCTTTGGCTTTGTGCTTATCATTTTTTTCCTTAATGATTGCTAGGTGATCTACCTCATCATCATATTCATCAGCACATACAGGATGTATGATGCTATTACCAAAGAGTAAACCAAGTAAAGCGATTTTAATTTTCATAGCCATAAATAGGTTAAAATTATACAATATAAAACTACAGCATAGGCTTCTTAAGCTCTTTTACCTTTGAAAAAAGAGGCTAAAAAGGAACTACTTATCTAACTGAGGGATTGGCTGTTTCTAAACAAAAACAATTGTAAATAAACTGAAATGCCAAATAGCTAGAGCCATTATAATAAATATAATACTGCAAAGCAAATATTTGTAAGGAAAAATGCATCTATTCAGTGGAGTGGTTTTTAGGCAAAAATATTTTGGCGTTATTTGATATCCATTCACTACTGTGGCAGCATTGCATTAAAAAAACGCCCCTTGTAAAAATTGGTGATCAGAAAGCATAGCTTACAATAAACAAAAACAGTTGCAGGGAGGGGGTTCAAGGGGTGACTCCTGTTTTTCCAGCTGTAAGCTGTGTTTGGAGCCAATTTTTGCACAGGGCTTGATTTTTTGCTTACTTTTTATCAAAAAAAGTAAGATAAAAATGCCTTACAGCTTACATTTACCAATGGTAGTCAGCCTTACATTGCCGCCATTGCCTGAAGAGATACGGAAAAATGAATAGAGTTGTTTGAAAACCCTATTTGTAATGAGCCTTATTTAGGACAAGCCCAGTAGCGCACCGCAGCATATTAAATGTATTGAAGGAGCATAAACAAGTTTCAAGACCAAAAGTGCCATTAGCAATAAGTTTTGCAAGCGGTCTAATCTAGATCTAGCAAATCTTGTAACCCTTCTACCTTGCTTAAGTCATTTGGTTTACGGTTGTTATTTTGATAATCTTGATTTGTTAAATCATTAGATGACTTATACTTAGCAAATCGTATGGCTAGCCCTAGCTGCAGATAAATAGCGGGTTGCTTATAATGAATGTTATAATTATGAGGTGTATCATTAGAAAACTGTTTAAATTTTTGCAACTCCATGGCAAGGCGTGTGGTACATGCAAGATAGTTAGTAAGCTGCTGCTCATACCCTAACCCGAAATTATAGGCTAGTGCTTGATGGATATAATCTCCAAAGCCTACTAGGTTAGGTAAAACAGTGTCCAAATGATGCACACGAAATATACGAATGTCTGTAAAAAATCTATAGTTTTCATTATTAAATGGGTACCAGCCGAGTTTAGCAAACCATCTTCCTTGCGTAGACCATTTTTTATTCGGTATATATTCTTTATGATCTATGGTTTCATCGTTATGAACCAATTGATTGGTAGCATTAAAGACTATTTCTCTACCAATCCCCACAAGCAGTCGCTTCCACAGGGTATATTGTATGCCTAATGTAATGGGAATAGCCCATCCTTTACCTTTAAATGTTGCATTTTCAGCACTACCTTGTGTTATACGCGGATCAGATAGATTAAAATCTGCTAGCTTATAACGTGAAAGCGTATCATAAAACCAATTGGGCTGATATATTTCATCTGTGTTAGTTTTGAAAAAGTATTCATTGTTTTCTCTTTGGAGTAAATGCATCTCTTCCAAATAGTTGGTGTAAAACACAGCTCCAGGGCCTATCGTGAAATCAAGTGATAAGTTAGCCCATGGACTTTCTTTTTGGTCAAGATTGGGTTGCTTGGCTAATGTGTGAACACCCAGCAGTTCTTCCAATAACTCATCTGTAGCTAGATCACTAAACTGGTTGCTACGATCTGTTGGAGCTGATTCTTGTATAGCAGTAGCAGGCGAATGGTTATTTATCTGGGTGTTGGTTTGTTGCAAATAGGATATAAGGCTAACCTTGTGCCAGGTTTGATTTGAGACATCATATGCCCAAAAGTTCATATAAGGTTTACCATAGCGCTTTAGATCTATTGGTTTATTTCCCAAAGACTCGGTTATAACTTTAAAAGATTTGATTCTTACCCATGTTTGACCTATGGGATCATAGGCATAAAAATTTTTTATTTTTTCATATTCATCTAAAATAGTTACACTTTTTTGATCATCATCAGCTGGTTCTATTGGCTGAAGTAACGTTTGGTTCAGTATAGCTCGACTAGTTGAATCGTTGGCTTGATTTTGCTGAGTAGATCGTTTAGCAGAAGCCTCTACTTCTGGTTGTTGCAAGTGATATGTTTTTTGATGATCAAAATAGGCAAATAGGTTATTTTCTTTACTTATTTTAGATAAGCTTTGCTTGCAAAATTTTGTTATCTTTTGTAAGGTTATAATTGAATCGCTACTCAATATCTCTTTTGCTATGCCCTCATCATAGTTAGTAAACAAGCAAAAAATAAAACTACAAATAGCTTTTAATAAAAAAGATGTTGTATTACGTTTAAACGGATTGGTGCATTCCATAATTATTATTAAATTAATTTTTACTATTGGGTAAGTTGTTATGCTTGAATTATTTGTAATTAGCTTTTAATCCTTATTTTCTTCCAAGGCTATTATGATACTACGCAAAGTTAAACAAAAATTTGGTTGGTAAGGTCCTCTAATTTTGGCTTTTTAGGTGGATTTAGGTTATTTTTCCGCTTAATATTAATCTAATAGTTCTTCATGAATTATACAAGCCTGCCATACTTGAGCCTCTTTAGGAGGCAAAAACGCCGCTTGTAACATAGTCACTTTCCGTAACTTTTTAATGCCCTGAAAGCAGACTTCTCATCTCACCTTTAAAGTCACTAAGGTAGCGATAGCCAATAAAATACTAATAATTAAAAAGCGTGTTACAATCTTTGATTCATGCCATCCTAATTTCTGATAATGGTGGTGAAGTGGTGCCATTTTAAAGATTCTTTTACCTATACCATAACGCTTTTTGGTAAATTTAAAATAAGTGGTTTGCAAGATAACAGAGAGATTTTCTATTAAGAATATACCACATAGTAACGGAATTAGTAACTCTTTGCGAATACAAATAGCCACTACCGCAATAACCGCCCCAATAGCTAAGCTTCCAGTATCTCCCATAAAGATTTGTGCCGGATAGGCATTATACCAAAGAAACCCCATACATGATCCCACAAATGCACAGCAAAATATAGTCAGTTCTCCCAAATTTGGGATGTACATAATATTTAAATACTTGGCAAATATGATGTGGCCCGATAAATAAGCAAGAATAGCCAATGTAGTACCAACAATTACAGATGTACTGGCTGTTAATCCATCAAGACCATCTGTTAAATTAGAGCCATTGGAAACAGCAGCAATAATAAAAGCTACAATAGCCATATAAACCATCCATGTATAAGCTGCGTTACCCAGTAAGAGGCCCGTTATTTGTGCGTAATCTAGTTCATTGCCTTTAAAAAAAGGAATGGTTGTTTTGGTAGATTTTGTATCTTTATATGGTGGGCAAACGGTATCCACAGGCTCAGTAGTTATGGCATGAGCAGGTATCGATAACTCACGTATGACTACATGCTTATTTAGATAAAGGGTCATACTTACAATAAAACCTAAAACCATTTGGCCCAATAGTTTAATCCATCCATTTAGTCCACGTTTTTGTTTTTTAAACACCTTGATATAATCATCCAAAAAGCCAACCAGCCCCATCCAAATTGTAGTAATTAATAAGAGGATGATGTATATGTTATGTAACTTGGAAAAGAGCAATGTGGGTAGCACTGTGGCCAGTATAATAAGTATACCTCCCATAGTAGGTGTACTAAGTTTTTTTTCTGATTCGTTGAACCCTAGTGGTCTATTGGACTCGATTACTTGTTTGCTACTTAAGTAGCTTATAAAAGCTTGCCCTAGTAGAAAAATGATGGTAAAGGAGCTCAGGGTGGCCATAGCAGCCCGAAAAGAAATGTACTTAAAGAGCCCTGTCCCAGGCCACTGAAATGTGGCATGCAGGTACTTGAATAAATAATATAGCATATAGGCCCCTTTATCTACCCCTTTAATAACCTCCTTAGTACTTTACCTATGGGTGATTTGGGTAAGCTATTGCAAAATTCTATATACTTAGGAATTTTATAACGGGTCATTTTTGCCTTACAATAAGCTATAATCTCTTCAGCAGTAAGCGTTGCATCTTTTTTTACAATAAAAACCTTGATGGCTTCCTTGAGTGTGACATCTGTTATACCAATAGCGCCTACTTCTAACACTTTTGGATGCCCTATTAGGGTTTGCTCTATTTCATTGGGGTATACGTTAAAACCAGAAATATTAATCATATCTTTTTTACGATCGATAATAGATATAAATCCATTTTTATCCATAATAGCTATATCGCCTGTTTTAAACCACCCATTCACAAAGGCTCCTGCTGTTTCTACTGGTTTTTGCCAATATCCCTGGGTCAGTTGAGGCCCTTTAATGAGTAGTTCACCAGCTGTTCCATAGGGTACCTCTTTAGCTGTTTCATCTGCTATGATAACAGATGTGCCAGGTAGTGGCATATGATAGAGCCCATTGATCATATCAGTAGAAACACCAGGCGAACATTCGGTTAAGCCATAGGCTTCCACAAGTTTACTACCCGTTAATTGCTCCCAGTGTTTTTTAACTTTTTCTTGTGTTTTCATACCACCTGCTATGGTAAGCTTTAAAGAAGTAAGCTTTAATTTTTTGAATGCTTTATTGACCAATAGCTTTTCAAATAAAGTGTTGATGCCTATTAAACAAGTAGGTTTCGTTTTTCGTAATTCTTTGATAAAGCGTGGAATATCTCTAGGATTCGTAATCAATGAAGAAATGGCACCTAGCTTGGCCATTGCAAAGAAGCTAACTAATCCAAAAATATGATAAAGAGGCAACGGAATCATGGTCCGTTCTTCTTTTTCCTTTAATAGAAGGCGCATGACCAGTTCTACTTGTTGAAAATTGGCGGTAAGGTTGCCATGCGATAGAATAGCTCCTTTTGACAGACCTGTCGTCCCACCCGTATATTGCAAAAAAGCAGTATCAGAAGGTTGTAAAGGAATAGGACGAAAAATGGCCTGTTTCCCTTTTTCTAAAACCTCCTTAAAAGAGATGGCTTGTGGTAGGTTATACCTAGGAACCAGTTTTTTAATATGTTTAATAGCAAAGTTAAGTAGCTTTCCTTTTATAGAACCAAGCATGTCACCTACTTTAGTAACAATAACAGTTTGAATAGATGTATCTGGTAAAATTTCAACTAATTTATGGGCAAAGTTTTCTAATACAACGATGGCATGGACACCTGCATCCTTAAGTTGATAGACCATTTCAGCAGGAGTATACTGTGGATTGATGTTGACTATTACCATGCCAGCGCGTAGCATACCCAACACAGCAATTGGATATTGCAATAAGTTGGGTAATTGAATCGCTACATGTGATCCTACTGATAAATTAGTATATTGCTGAATATAAGCTGCGAAAGCTCTAGATAGTTTATCCACTCTATGGAAAGTGAGTACCTTACCCATGTTTTCGCACATGGGTAAGTCTTGGTATTGCTCAAAAACTTCTTCCATGAAATGGACTAATGAGCGATACCTAGCGGTATCAATGGTATCCGGAATAGAAGCAGGATAATGCTGAATCCAAGGTTTTTGTGTCATAATATAAACCATTTTATTTTTTTGCAAATACCAATGCAATATACTATTATTTTATAGAATATGATGCGCATGATGCTAAAATCTGTTTATCTATGATAGCACTATAGATTTTATGTTTTAGATTGCAGAAATTTGTAGCAACCATCTTTTTATTTAAAGTCTATCTATGTCAGGTAAGAAAAGCGCATTTCCCACAAAGGTTTGCATTAAAAATAGACAAGCCCATTTTGCCTATACCTTTTTAGACAGGTATACGGCTGGCCTTATCTTGCAAGGAACAGAAATAAAATCCATTCGAATGAATAAAGCATCGCTTCAGGATGCCTATTGTTATTTTAATCGAGGATCACTTTGGATAAAAGGGATGCATGTTGGTCCTTATAGTCATGGCAACATCTACAATCATGAAGAAAAACGTGAGCGTCAGTTATTGTTGCAGAAAAAAGAACTACAGCAGTTACTCAAAAACCAAGCAAAAGGGCTAACCATTATTCCGGTAGAATTGTTTATAAATCAACGTGGGTTTGCTAAGCTGGCCATTGCCCTAGCACGAGGTAAAAAACTATATGATAAACGTCAAACCATTAAAGAGAGGGATTTGCAACGATCTGGAGAAATGAGATTGAAGGAATAAGCTGTTTTTCTATTTCAGCTGTAAGGGCTGCTTGCTGATCGGAATTATTTTACAAGGGGCGTTTTTATACGTAGCCCTACCATAGGGCTGAACGGATACATTTTTTCAGCTAATCTCATGGTCTGTTTACAACATGAGTAAATAATGTTTTACAGCTTACATCTACCAATGGTGGCCATCCTGAAGTGGACGCCATTGCGTGAACAGACACCGCTACTAGTGGCCTAAACGACACATACGATAATGCGCTTTTAGCAAGTACTAAGGGTAGCTTCAAGTGCATAAATCAAATCTTGCACATCTTCAATGCCACAAGATACACGCACAAAACCACCCGTAATACCAATCGACTTGAGTTGGCTTGCATCCATTGCTCCATTAGACATTACAGTAGGATAAGAGATCAAACTCTCTACACCACCTAAATTGGCACCAAAACTCCATGGACGACGCAATTCCTTCATAAATTTTTTACTTGCATCAGCTCCTCCTTTTAAGATAAAATATAGCATACCACCATGCAGTCCATTTTTATGTTGTTTATCTGCTAATGATTTTTGTGAAAAAGAAGCCAAGCCCGGATACCCCACCTCTTCTACCTGAGCATGTCCCTCTAAAAATGTAGCAATCTGTGCTGCATTTTGGGACTGTTCTCGTATGCGCAAATGCATGGTTTTAATCGATTGTAAGGTAAAAAAAGCGACCATAGGACTCATAATACTCCCATGCCTATTTCTATAAGAAAAAATTTGAGGGCCATCTTCTGCAGAGGCACAAGCTACTGCACCACCAATGGTTATATTATGTCCGTCATAGTATTTAGTTGTAGATTGAATGACTATATCGGCACCAAGTGTTAACGGACAAATGACCATAGGAGAGGCTAGCGTACTATCACAAACATGTCTGGCACCTACTTGGTGGGCCAAGCCACTCACTGCAACCAAATCGGTTAAAGAAAGGGTAGGATTAGTCGGATATTCGGAAAAAATTAATTTAGTATTGGACTGTATAGCCCCTGCTACCTCAGACAGATTACTAAAGTCTACAAAAGAAAAAGTCACGCCAAGCTGACCAAAAAGCTCACGTGCTACCTCTTGTGTAGTGCTGTAACAACCATTTGAGAGTATACAATGGTCCCCATGACGTAAGAAAGTGGCCATGGTAGTAACAATAGCAGCCATCCCTGAACTGAAACAATAAGCGGCTTGTGCTTTTTCCAAAGTAGCAATCTTAGCCTCAAGTACTGAAACAGTAGGGTTTCTGGACCCAGAATAAGAATGCCCTTTTGCTAAATAAGTTTCAATTGAGTCTTGTACAAACACAGATGATTGAAAAATAGGTGTAAGGATAGCACCTGTATGTGGTTCCGGACTTACACCAGCATGTACTAATTCAGTAGCTACTTGTAAATGGCTACTAGCCCATGTATGGGTACCAATAGAGGAAGGTGATAATGAATTAGACATAGAAAAAAGATGAAATAAAACAAAAAAGAACAATACAGACTAGCTAATTTTTTTTTACTATTCCTGGCAAATTAAAAAAATAGCTTGGAAAAGAAAAGTAAGCGCGCGCTCATAAAAAATGTAAGGGACTAGAGATAAAGTCATTGAGAATATTTAAATTTAGCCATTACACTTTTTGATTGCATATGAAAATTCATTCTGTTTCTCTTGTATCCAGTAATCCATCTTATAAAACATGCCCTCAAGAGACTAAGCCAGAGGTTGCGTTTATAGGTCGTTCAAATGTAGGCAAATCTTCTTTAATCAATGCACTTTTACAACGGAAACAATTAGCAAGGGTTTCTAAAATGCCTGGAAAAACGCAACTTATTCATCACTTTTTAGTTAATAACCAGGTTTATTTTGTAGATCTTCCAGGATATGGATGGGCACAAGTGGCTCATGCTACCAAACTAAAGTGGGAAAAAATGTTACGAGATTATCTGTTACATAGACCCAATATGGTTACCGTTTTTTTGTTAATTGATGCCAAAATTGCGCCTCAAGCCATTGACCTTGCTTGCATGCGTTGGATGGGTGAACAGCATATTCCTTTTTCGATTATCCTTACAAAAGCAGATAAAAAACATAAAACAGTAGCTCAAAAACATCATACAGCTCTAATGCATAGCTTGCAACAAGACTGGGCAACTATGCCCCCTATATTTATGGTTTCTGCACACAATAGACTAGGCATAGAGCAGTTACTAGATTATATTAAATTGATTACCAAATAAAAATATAATTAACTATATCTATTCAGCCTTATAGCGTATCTATGCTTGTCTACCAAAATTTCTTAGTATACGCAAAGCTAATACCAAAAAGCGCCAGGTTAGCATCTTTGCTTTGCAAAGGTTGTTGATAAAGCTTGGCATGCATGTTATAAGCTTTGGTCACACGATAGGCAATTTCCCAATCATTGATAAAACGAGAGTACCTGCCCAATGTACTGGAAAGTTTAAGCCGTTCTGATAGCAACAGATAGCTTATTTTAATTTTTGTTTTTTGGAACATGTTTTCTTCTTCATCTTTAGATTGATTAATGCCTAAATCAGTTTCTATCTCTAGGTTATCTTTGATTTTAGATACTAAGTTTTGTATTCTTTGAGAAAGTAAGTCATTGATACTATTTCTTAATGCATCTCCCCTATCTATTGCTTGCTCATTATAGATCCTTTTAGCTATTAAAAGACTTAAAATCTGCTTATTTAGATAATTTTTATCTAGTAATGCTTTTGAGGCACATGCTTCTAAGGCACTATTGAGTTCAAAATCCATGCTTTTTACTGGAAAAAAAAGTTGATAAGCAATATGTGGATGGGCTAATCTGCCATAGGCAGAAAGGCAAATTTCCACTGGAATAGGGCGCTTATCATTAGTTTGAGGATAGAGTTCTGCTATAGAAGCCGTTTGTCTGTAGCATGCTTCAATATGCGCAATTCCTTCTTGGGGATAACCATTAAAATTCACCTGACTATTGGCAGCAATGGTAAATGTTTTTTGAATTAAACTATAAACAGAAACCGTGTAAGTACCACTTTGAAAGAGATAATTGCCCATTACGTAAGGCTTGCGATTGGTACCTACTTCTAACTGAATGGTTCCAGTCCCCTGCCCTTGCAAGATATCATTCATATCGTTATGAGACGAACCAAATACTACTTGAGTCTTTATAGTAGGTAGTATAACTAGGTCAAGCACCAATTTAATAGCTGAGTCGTTTTCATCTTTAGCTACCCTATATGGCTGCTCTTTGCGCTCCTTGTTGTAGACAAACTGCACTAGTTTGGTTGTGTTATCTAAGTTTTCTTTATCGTGTGCTACAATCGTACAAAGTCCTTTATCAGCTGTAATCTGCATTTTAAGTAATAGATCATAGATAGAACCCTCCATTTGCAAAGCGCCACTGGCATATAGGTCGCCATAAAAGTCAGCGTTATCCATGCGGGTGGTATGTAGTAGATGAAATGTTGCCATGCGCCCTGAAAGCATTACAGGAAAACTATTTTGCATGGCAATATAGCCAGATAAATGAGCATGTCCCGATCTACCATCCCGAAGATGCAGTTGTTTAACATATAAGTAATTGTCTTGGAGTTTAATTTTTCCATTTGCTTGGTAGGAGGTGTTTAAGTAGTTAATTGTCAGTTTTCCTTTATCTATTATTCCCTTACCATTTACCTTGGGTGCATTCAAACTACCGGTTAGCTGAAACTGTCCACTTAATTTTCCAGTTATATCAGAACAAACAGAGGCAAAGAAAAGATTGAGTAGATCTAGGTCCATTTGGTTAAATATAGTAGTGATGGCCAAGCTATCAGCAGGTTGCATAAAATGATAGGAACCATTGAGCTTTAAAAGTTGCTGCTCTGCCTTTTGGAGACTACCTTCTAACACCAACTTATTTTCTAATAGATTGCAATCTACCTTGGTGCTAAAAGTACCTACAGTATAGTCTTTAATGGTAGCATCTTTTAACGATAGCAAGCCAGTTGCTATGATCTGACCTTTTCGAAGATGGGCCACTAAACTAGTATCTATTATACCTTTACACGGGCCTGCTGGTGAAGCATAATCTAATACAAGATGGTCTATAGTGCAGTGTAAAGGATCTTTTGTTGCCGATTGAGTCAGTGTACCACCAATACAAATAGACTCCTGACCACTCGTTATAGATACATTCCCAATGGCTATAGCTGCTTTAGAAATACAACTGGTACGCTCCATTGCTATGGCCCATATTTTCCCTTTGGTGGTTAGCCTAGAAGGCAGTAGATCAATGTATACTGCCTGATCCATCAGAAGCCCTGAACAGGCTATAGATAAGTGGTTATCATGGTTGGATAATTTCTTTGAAAAGGTAAAATTATGCTTATCCATAAAAAATTGCAAGGATAAACGATCTGTTTGAAATAGCTGGTGCCAATCTTGCTTATCGGAGGAAATAGCCAACTCAACCAATCGCTTTTTACCATTCATCAGATGGCTCATATTCAATTTGATGGTAACATTTTCCATGTTACACTTCTTAAAACAGAGACTTGATGCCATAGGTAGGTCTAACGAAAAATGATAATCTGTATCGTAAGCAAAATGACCTGAAAAAGTTGTAGCAGAAGCTATATAGCTGTCATTAGAAAACCAGTTTAAGATTGGCCATACTTTTTTGCAGTTGATGGCATAATCTAAATGAAAAGGCGCAGGTATAGCAATCTGTTCTACTGGATTTTTAAATCGTTTAATCAAGTACTTTATATGCTCGAACAAGTCGCTAATGGTAAATAAACCTTGTACGCTACAATCTATAAGTGGAGAAGTAAGGGTCAACAGCTCTTGCCCCCCCTGCTCTTGGAGGTTGATGGCAAGTTGTTTGCAGACCACTTTTTTTTCTAAACCCTGTAAGGTACATCTATTTAAGATAACTGCTCCTCGTGGAGATTTATTTAAAATATTTTTGATTTTTAATGAAAAATGTGTACCAACTAGCAAAGGATTTGCTACAATACCAAGCTTTTCTAGATGGGCTTGTTCTATAGTGCCATGGGCCTTTAAACTTTGTTCACCGGCCATATGATAACTGCCTGCTAAGGCTAACTTTGCACTGGGATCTTTGCTATGTAGCTGAAAGGTCGCCCTAGCATTGGCCATTATGCAAGAAGCTTCTACTGCTTTATAGCTATAGCCACTCGTCTTGATGTCTGTTAAATGGGCCACTACTTCTAGCTTATTCAGGTGATTTCCTTGCACTTTTAAATCAACTCTCCCAGAAAGGGATCGAATAGGCAGTATGGGTAGGATGGCATCTATGGCTACCCTATGCAAGGTGAGGTAACCCGTTACATCTTGATGCGGTTTACCTAGATGATGCAAGTTTAGGTCTATTTGTATAGCACCTAGATTAGATCTCTTTAGCAGCTCAATTGCTAATGGCCATTTTGCTGTCGAAGCTTTTCGATGCTCCTGAAATAGACGCAATGCATTTGCGTGTGCTGGGCTGTTCAACTCCGCTTCTCCTAAGAATAATTCATCACCAATAACGCTGGCAGGCAGTCTATTGGTTGTAATCTGTCCCGTTAATCTAGCTTTTTGGGTATTTCCCACAAAGGCAGCATTAGTTATATCAACATATCTCAATCCTAATTTATTAAAATATACTGATGGTTTTTTAGGGAGATCGTCCATATAAACCTTAGCCGTTTTTACTAAAAAATCTGCATGGACGCCATCATAGGAACCTGTACTCTGAATACAGCTATTTAATGCACCAAAAACTAGCTGACAATTTTGCCATTTCATAGCCTGTGGACTTAAGGAAAAGACCCCATCTAATTTATATAAGATATGGGGACCCTTAAAAAAGTCTGAAAACGTACTTAACTCAATCGAAGATAGCACTGTTGTATGCAATACTGCGTCCAATTCAATATTTTCTTGGTCAGCGAAAATGGAAAATTGTTTGTTATGCTTGAGTGTAAAATCGCCCTGTAGGTTACTATATTTTGTAACCAAATGACAATTTTTTAGCATAATAGAATGATATCCAATAGTAAATTGGGTCATCAAGTTTTTTAACGAGAGAGGTATACCATCTATCTCTTGGTAAGAGAGTGTAGTTAAGTAGCCTGAATGATGATCTGCAAAAGAGCGAAAATGGCTTATACCTAAGGCTATATTTTTTACGCTAATCGTTTGTTGTTTTATTGGATTATGGTAGTATAGATTAATGCCATTTAATTGAATGGTATCTATAGATAAATCTGTATTGGTTGCTGGTATAAAAGGTAAAATGACCTTGGTATAAAAGGTGGAAATATTTAACCCTTGCTCAACATGCTTTTCAAGGTGAACAACTCCACCCACCACTGAAAGAGAATGAATAATATTAGATCCTAACAAGCATAGATCTAATAAATTAAGCTTACCCTTACATAGATGAATAGAAAATAAAGGATTACCCTGAGGATCTCTAACCTCTACACCCGCCAATTTAACCTGGCGTAACCAGGTTAAACGCAGGGCATCACATTTAATTTGGTAATGAGTGGTTTGATGCAAATACGTACATAAACTACTAAGCAATCTTTGCTGCACCGGAGGCAGGTGTAATAGGCCCAAGATGGTTACTAATAGTATGACTACAGCACATAATACATTCCTAAATAGCTTTAGATACCATCTTTGCATGGCATAAAAAGGCTGTTTTATCTTTTTCAAAACAAGTGAGGTAATACAATAATAATGCAATTATAAGATTAATTAAGGCTAGGTGCAATCTTTTATCTACCAAGACCTTTCATATCTCATACACACGCTTACCTCACCAATGCAATTTTTATAACCGATTTTATAGCATCCTATGCAATCAGCAACATACCTTATATAGCTCTTTTAGTATCAGCACTAGCCCTAATAGAATCAAACGTAGGGTGATTAAACCTTGCGTGCTTTATTTTTTTCCAATCAGATGTAAGAGGAGGCATCTCCGGACATCTTAAACCAAGAAAATTATAAGAGTAAGGGCAAGTGTAAGGGTAAAGGCAAGGGTAAGATTGAGCATCAACAAACAAAAAAAACATCAAAAATTTTGACGCTGTGTATAGTGCATTCGATTGTGGTATCCAGTAACTACTTTGTGGACGTATTGGACCTGAACCTAATAATTGTTTTGTATGAACACAGGAAGAGAAAGTATAAAAAATGAATAGCCAGGTGAATAGGCTCAAGCTACTATAGGTATATTTTTTTTTCATGGTATTGCTATTTAATGATGGTATAATCAATTGTAGTAGTTGATATTTAATCTGACCGGCATTAAAAAATTAATGTATATACTTGTCAGTTAAGTTTAGT
>NZ_JAACGD010000080.1 GCF_022810445.1 Candidatus Cardinium sp. cBcalN2
TTCATCAGCGCTTGATTTTTTGACTATTTTTTGATCAAGCAAAAAGTAGCTTTAAAAAATTCATTTTTTACCAGTGTCAGGAACAGATACAGAAAAATAGCTTATTTGAACCCGTGCAGCGGGTAAGTGCTGTTTTTATATTTCTAAAGGGTGAATTTCCCCAGCTTGTTTACCTAAGGCTTAATGTTTTGAACAGGCTTCTTATGAAGCAAAAATGCCCTACAAATAGGGCATATACCAGTAACGTGAACAAATACTCGAAGTGGAAGGCATACTAAAAATCTATGTGATTTTCTTTACTTTTACTTGTATCGTTACAAAGATTTAGTGCTTCTTGCGCAGCTATGTCTAATGCTGTTGCTATCTCTGTACCTAAATATTTATTGGCTATTTGAACATCTATGGTAAAGGTTTCTTGTGCCATATGTTGAACCTCTGTTAAATAGATATAACCGGATGCATGACGTAGATCATAGAGCCGTTCGGCTAATTTGATAAAAAGCACAGAGAGTTGTACATGATCTTCTTTAAGTGCTTGTTCCAATCGATTCTGTATACAAAGTAAGGAAGGATCATCTAACTCTTGCCGTTTATCTATCTTTACCAGATTCGAAACAAAAGCATAAACACCTAAATTATAATGTTCTTTGATGTAAGAAAGCGGCAAGCAAGTACGACGTACTAATTCATAGAGCAAGGAGGCATAAATTACTTTAGGTGAGTGAAAGACCCAATCTACCACTATTTGGGCAATCCCTACCGAACGGACATAAAACAATTGGCCTGAAGCATGGCGCTTAAAGCCAAAATATTGCCGTAGCAATAAAAGTAACCCTGAAATGATTTTTATATCAATAGGGGTCTCTTTAGATAAATATTTACAGACATGGTCATGGAACTTCATTAAGGCCATCATGGAATCTGCTTGCTCTTGAGGGCTCAAAGGAGCCTCTGAGGTTAAGCAACCTATAGGTAATTTAACGGTCATCTTATCGCGAATATCGGTGACATCTCTAGGCAATACCAGCAACATAGTGGGTTGCTTTTCATCTTTATAAATTTTCAAATAGCCATAATGGGCATGCACCATACTAGCTATGGTGTCTTGCTCCAGATCTATGGAAGGTGCTGCATTTTTAGAAATCTTAGGGTCCATATCATGCAGTTCATCATAGCAGGACTTCACTGTTGGCATAACCTCAGAAGAAGTAGCAGACTGACTGATTACCATAGCAATAGACTGAAAGTACACAAACGAGGGACGACTATTGTCAATAGCATCCGATTGCTTAAATCGCAAAGTGGTAGAATAGAGTTGTATCCGAACAATCAGTGCGTTCGGCCCCTCTAACCTACCAACCCGTAAAATGGCTTTAACCAATGAGTAGACTACTTGATTGATATCGCATACAATATAAGTGCATGGCTGTTTATCAGGAGTCTCTATGGTTTCTACTAGTAATTTAGGTGGATCATTTATCTCTTGAGACAAAGTAATTTCTACTTCACGCATCAGTTTATCTAAGGTAATTTTATTAGGTTGCAGCAATGCATGTTCTTTGGCCTTTTCTCTTCTATTAAAATAGGTGACCCAATCGTAAAACTTATTCATAATGCTTTGAAAGTCTTCCTTAAAAAGGGGAGTATCCTTATCTAAAAAAGAAATAAATTCCTCCACTTTACGTACTACTTGATTTAATATAAAGCCGTAACCTTTTCGAACACTACCCTGATTAGAGGGAACCAAAGCCGCATCATAAAGAGAAGACTTGAGTTGTTGAGAAGATCTAATCTGTTGCTGGTTTTTTAGGTAAAGATTTTGCCTAGTAAGATTACCTTGTTGGATTTTCAAGTAGATAATAATGGCAAGTAGCAATAAGCCTATTATCAATAGCGGTAATAAGGAAGACAATAGTGTATGGGACAAGCAAATAGAGATCGGATAAATGGTCAGTAATAAGGTAACTGTTATAATGGGTATAGCTAGATAAAGAGGCAAGGTCAATAAGATTATAGCAAAATGGGTAAAGGAGAGCGATAGGGTAAAAATCGGATCTACCGAATGGGAGCAATGCCAAAACAAATTTAAAGGAAAATAAACCACTAAGCCTATGAGCCAACCTAGTCCAGTTGGAATGCCTCTTGTTGTTTTAGCAATAGCATGGATAAAGGGATATCCTATAAAAAAAGCGGCTACAAAAAGCTGCAGAATGAGCCAAAAACTATTATTATAAATAGGCGCTATAAAGTGTGCCATTAAGCTAGTAATAGCCAGGTAGAATCCAATACATACTAGGATGTTATAGCTAGGTTTGATCTTACCCAAAGTAGCTTTTCTATTGGCCCACCCATTTTTAATTGCTTGTTTGCGTTCTTCACTTCTTCTGGCCTTTTCTTGTTGCATTTGTTTAAAATTAGTATCTGGACCAACCCAGCCTGCACTTGGCGGCTGTTTCAGGAGATAGTGGGCAGAAAGCATGGCTAGGCCATTGGCTAACATAGCAACAAAAGAACCATCTATACCCGTTTTAGGTTGAATATATGTATTCCAAGCTATAATTGTGGTTATACCGGTAACCATACCAATTAAAGCAGTCCTGGGACTACCTCGAAAGCCAAAAACAGCTAAGAGAAAGGGAGCAACCGTTATAGGAATAGAAAAATCTAAACTGAACTTTAATAAACTTAATAAGTTGTTAGAATAAAAAGTTAGCATCATAGCTAATAAGCCTATTATTAGCGTACTCCATTTAGCTATTTTAAGGTGATTGATAGGATGTAATTTTTTCGGTATGATTTTTTGTATAATATCATAACTAGCTATAACTGCACAATTATTTAGATGTGAATCGGCTGTAGACATCGTCATGGCTAATAGGCTGATAGCAATACAACCGTTAAGAACAGGAGGTACATGGGTTGGAATATAATTCCAAACTTTATTTAACGGAAGATTTAGGTCCTTTGCAAAGACAAATAAGCTGATTAAAATGATAAGAATCTTTATAAGATAGTGACAAATAGTAGATATCTTAAAAACTTTGTAAGCCTGATTAGGCCCTGAAGCCATATAGATCCTCTGAATAATGGTTGGCTCTTTGGTATATCCTATTAAATAACTAAGTGAAAGGAAAAGTAAACTTATTAATTTAGTATTAGCGTGTAATAAGTTATTGAAATTAAATTTTTCTTTATGCTGAATAAAATTTATAATGTCTAAGATAGATTTTTCAGTTTTTAGAAACATAAACCAAGCCAATAATGGAATGATAATAGTAAATGTTATAAACTGTAACACATCAGTGCAAGTAACTGAACGAATACCACCTAGTGTGGAGTAGAAAATAAGGATTAAAGTAGCTAACACAGCAATAATATGCGGGTTGTATGTAACGATGCTACTCATAGTCATTGATATAGCTTTGATTTGAATAGCAATAACCGCTGTGGCACTACAAATAGCAGATATGGCTGTAATCATACGCGCATATTGTCCATATATGCTACCAATTGTTTCTGGAAGGGACAAGTGCTTCATAAATGGCCCCATGCGTATGGCTACTAGGCTAACTATCCAAAGATTAAGGCCTGATAAAATCATAAGAATTATCCAGTATAATCCACTACTATATACCTGTTCTATAGCACGTATTAGGGTCCCACCTCCATAAGTTGTAGCCAATACAGTAGCTATTAAAGTAGGTGTAGAAAAAGCTTTATCCCCTATCGCATATGTTCTTAGAGTAGTTGATTTATTATGATAACTATAGTACATACCACTGGCTAATGTTAGTAGTAAAAATATTACTACCATAACGAAAGGAATATTAAACATAATGGATATAAGTTGGAATATATCTTTAGTTATTTAGTCGTATCTGTTTTTCTATAGTTGGATCAGGTGTGGCATAGAAATTTGGTATCTGTTCATGACACTGGTAAAAAATGAATTTTTTAAAGCTACTTTTTGCTTGATCAAAAAGTAGACAAAAAATCAAGCGCTGATGAAAAAAGCGCGCGTTTTTTACTAGCATAAACCATAGTGGTGAGCGGAAACTAATTATTTTAACT